>CACLRF010000011.1 GCA_902609235.1 uncultured Pelagibacteraceae bacterium | reverse complement strand
TTTCCTTCCCATTTAACTTCTGTAAAATCTTTTTTTCCTTTAGCATCGAAACCATAAACCCAAAAATTTCTTTCTCTTAAATTTTTCAGTGTTGAGTTAATATTTGATACTTGGAAAATATTCAAATGTTCCATACACCCACTTGCAGACTTGTACATAAGTTTACTATCTTTTGGAAAGTGTCTTTCTTTAATAATTAAACCATCTATTTTAAATGATGCAGCACTTCTAATTAATGAACCAATATTTCTTGGGTCAGTCACTTCATCTAAACACACAAAAGTGCAATTCTTTTTTTCTTTTATAAATTTTTTTAAATCAAGTTTGTCTAAGTGCTCTATTTCAGCAACATAACCCCCATGCATTAACTGTTCTTTTGAAGTATATTTATCTAACTCTTTTTTAGATTTAAAATAAACTTTAATATCCTCTAAAACATTTTTTTTTGGATTTTTTCTGTGAATATTTTTCTTTGCATCCTCTGTTAGAAATACTCTTAGAACCTTCCTGTTAGGGTTTCTTAGAGCTTCTATAACCGCATGTTGACCAATGATAAAAAAAGAGGATTTTTTCATAAATTTTTATGAGTTTTACACGTTTTTTTCGATATTTATCTATCAAATCACGTGTTGCATTTGAATAAATAAAATATATAAAACGCATGTTATTTGAAGCATTATTGAACAAGGGGACACTTTCCCAATAGGAGGGGTTCCAGAGCGGTCAAATGGGGCGGGCTGTAAACCCGTTGACTTCGGTCTTCGAAAGTTCGAATCTTTCCCCCTCCACCATTTAATAATTTTTTAAATAACATGGAGTGTTACTCTTGGGGTTGTGCGGGTGTAGTTCAATGGTAGAACGCTAGCCTTCCAAGCTGGATGTAAGGGTTCGATTCCCTTTACCCGCTCCAAGAAAATAAAATTAGAAATAAAAAACAAATAAACTGAGGTAAAAAAGTAATGTCAAAAGAAAAATTTGTAAGAAATAAACCCCACTGTAACATTGGGACTATTGGTCATGTCGACCATGGTAAAACAACTCTTACTGCCGCGATTACAAATGTATTAGCACAATCTGGCGGTGGAACTGCAGTTGCTTATGATCAAATTGATAAAGCACCTGAAGAAAAAGAGAGAGGTATAACAATTTCAACAGCACACGTTGAGTATGAAACTGAAAAAAGACACTATGCTCACGTAGATTGTCCTGGTCACGCTGACTATGTTAAGAACATGATTACTGGTGCTGCACAAATGGACGGAGCAATCTTAGTTGTTAATGCAGCTGATGGCCCAATGCCACAAACAAGAGAACACATTCTTTTAGGAAGACAAGTTGGAATTCCTGCAATTGTTGTTTACTTAAATAAAGTAGACCAGGTTGATGATAAGGAAATGATTGATCTTGTAGAAGAAGAAATTAGAGAGCTTTTAACTTCTTACAAGTACCCTGGAGATAAAACTCCAATTGTTAAAGGTTCAGCATTAGCAGCTGTTGAAGGAAGAGATGATGAGATTGGTAAGAATTCTATCTTGGAATTGATGAAAGCTGTTGATGAACATATTCCGCAACCAGCTAGAGAAGTTGATAAATCTTTCTTAATGCCTGTTGAGGATGTATTTTCAATTTCAGGAAGAGGTACAGTAGCAACTGGTAGAGTAGAATCAGGTGTAATTAAAACTGGTGAAGAAGTTGAAATAGTTGGAATTAGAGAAACAAAAAAATCAGTTTGTACTGGTGTTGAAATGTTCAGAAAACTTTTAGACACAGGAGAGGCTGGAGATAATGTAGGAATTTTATTGCGAGGTATTGAAAGAACTGATATTGAAAGAGGTCAAGTTCTTTGTAAACCTGGCTCAATTACTCCACACACTAAATTTGAAGCTCAAGCGTATGTACTTAAAAAAGATGAGGGTGGAAGACATACTCCTTTCTTCACTAAATACAGACCGCAGTTTTACTTTAGAACAACGGATGTAACAGGAGAAGTTGAATTACCAGCTGGTACAGAAATGGTTATGCCAGGTGATGATGCTAAATTTACTGTTAAGTTAATAACACCGATTGCTATGGCTGAACAATTAAACTTTGCTATTAGAGAGGGTGGAAGAACTGTTGGAGCAGGAGTAGTAACAAAAATTATAGAGTAACTCTATAAATAGGAGTGTAGCTCAATTGGTAGAGCGCCGGTCTCCAAAACCGGAGGCTGAGGGTTCGAGTCCCTCCGCTCCTGCCATTTTGAGCATAAAAATTATGAAAAACCCGATTAAATTTATCCAGGAGGTAAAACAAGAAGCATTTAAAGTTACATGGCCAACATGGAAAGAAACCTTACAAGGTGCTTTAATGGTTTTTGCAATGGCTGTTATTATGTCGTTATTTTTTCTTCTTTTAGATCAGGTTTTAAAGTTTTTTTTAGAACTACTACTTAAGGTCAGTATTTAATGAAAAATTGGTTTATAGTTCAGTCACATTCCAACTTCGAAAATAAAGTATCTAGTTTAATTAGAGAAGAGGCTGAAAAAGCTAAAATTTCTGATAAATTTGCAGAAATCATAGTTCCAACTCATGATGTAACTGAAGTAAAGAAAGGAAAAAGAGTTCAAAGAAAAAAAAAGTATTTTCCAGGTTATGTTTTGGTCAAATGTGAAATGGATAATAAAATTTACCACATGATTAAAAACTTAAAAAGAGTTAGTGGTTTTCTTGGATCAAAAGGAATGCCAGTTCCCGTTTCTGATAAAGAAATTGAGAAAATTTTAGGTCAAATAAAAGATGGTGTAGCTCAACCAAAATCTGGTATAGAGTACAACGTTGGAGAAAAAGTTCAGGTTATAGATGGTCCTTTTGCATCATTTAGTGGAATGGTGGAAGGTATAGATGAAGAAAAGTCTAGACTTAAGGTCTCAGTTTCTATATTTGGACGTCCAACACCAGTAGATTTAGAGTACAATCAAGTTGAGAAGGTAAGTTAATGGCGAAAGAAATTAGTGGATTTATAAAGTTACAGATTAAAGGTGGTCAAGCTAATCCAGCTCCACCAGTTGGCCCTGCATTAGGTCAACGTGGTGTAAATATTATGGAGTTTTGTAAAGCTTTTAATGACAAAACTAAATCAATGGCAGGCAAACCTGTTCCAGTTGAAATTACAGTTTATAAAGATAAAAAATTTGATTTTAAAATTAAGTCACCACCAGCATCTTTTTATATTAAAGAAGCTGTAAAGCTTAAAGGTGGATCAAAAGAACCTGGAAGAAATATTGTTGCTTCAATTTCTAAAAAACAACTAGAAAGTATAGCAAAAGAAAAAATGAATGATTTAAATGCTCATGATATTGAGGAAGCTATAAAAATTATTGCTGGATCTGCACGATCAATGGGTATTGAGGTAAAAGAATAATGGCATCAAAAAGATATAAAAAATTACCTGAAAAGACAAAAGACTTAAACGCAGTGTCTATAGAAAAATTATTGCCTGAACTTAAAAAAAACTGCACAACTAAATTTGATGAATCTTTAGATTTAAGTTTTCAAATAAATAACAAACAAAAGAAGAGCGAAGTAAATATTAGAACTGTAGTTAATTTGCCTGGTGGAACAGGTAAGAAAGTTAAAGTTGCTGTAGTTTGTGAGGATAATAAAGTTCAGGATGCAAAGGATGCGGGTGCAGATATTGTTGGAGGAGATGAATTTGTTGAAAAAATTAAAGGTGGAGAATTAAATTTTGAAAAATTAATTTGTACACCAGGAATGATGATTAAACTTTCTAAATTAGGAAAAGTTTTAGGACCTAAAGGTTTAATGCCTAATCCTAAACTTGGTTCAGTTTCTGAAAATATTAAAGAAGCTGTGACTAATGCCAAATCTGGTCAAGTAGAAATAAGAAATGATAAAGATGGAAACATTGGAGTTAGTATTGGTAAAAAATCTTTTAGTGATGATCAATTACTAAAAAATTATAATGCAATTTTAGATACTTTAGAAAAAGAGAAATCAAACAACACTTTAAAAGGTGACTTAATAAGAAGTGTTTTCGCTACTTCAACAATGGGTGTTGCATATAAAGTTAAATTAGGGAAATCGATATAGTTATGATGAACAAAGAACAAAAGAAAAATTATATTGAAGAAATGACTAGCAAGTTTGAAAATAGTAAAGCTGTTATGGTTACTCATTATCAAGGTTTAACTATGACTCAACTAGATGAATTAAGAGCCAAAATGAGAGAACATGGAATCATTTTTAAAATAACAAAAAACAGAATTACAAAATTAGCTTTAGAAAAAACTAAATGTAAAGATTTATCAAATTTGTTTACTGGTCCTACAGCAGTAGCATTTGGAGAGGATGCTATTATGTCTGCGAGGATTCTTTCAAAATTTGCAAAAGATAACGAAAACTTAAAATTAATTGGTGGAATTATGGATAACGAGGTCTTAGATCAGGCCGGTGTCCAAAATGTAGCTAGTTTACCTACATTAGATGAAGCAAGAGCCAATATTGTAGGTATTTTGAACGCTTCTGCATCTAAATTAATCAGTATTTTGCTTGCACATTCAGAAAAAATGAGTAGTTTGTCGACAGAAAATTCTGAAACACAACCCAAAGAGTAAATTATGCCTGACCTTAACAAAATTATTGAAGACCTTTCAAGTTTGACTGTTGCAGAAGCAGCTGAACTATCAAAACAATTAGAAGAAAAATGGGGTGTAACTCCAATGGCAGCAGCAGCTCCAGCAGCAGCAGGTGGTGCGGCTCCAGCAGAAGACAAAGATGATTTTACAATCATGCTAGTTTCTGCAGGTGATAAAAAAATTAATGTTATTAAAGAAGTAAGAGCAGCTACTTCATTAGGTTTAAAAGAAGCTAAAGATCTTGTAGAAGGCGCACCAAAAGAAGTTAAATCTGGTGTTCCAAAAAAAGAAGCTGAAGAGATCAAAGCTAAGTTAGAAGCTGCTGGCGCTAAAGTAGAACTTAAATAAATTAAATAGAAAGAATTCAAGTACTGGTTATTTTTTAATCAGTATTTATAAATATAGATGCAATTATCTTTTACTGAAAAGAAAAATATAAGAAAAAGTTTTGGCAAACTTAAAGAAAGCTTATCTATTCCTAACTTAATTGAAGTACAAAAAAATTCTTATAAAGAATTAACAGAATTTAATGCTGAAGCAGCTGAACTTGTCAAAGGTTTTGATAGAGTATTCAAGAGTATTTTTCCCATTGAAGATTTGAATGATAAAGCAACATTAGAGTATGTTTCATATAGATTAGAAAAACCAAAATTTGATGTTGAAGAGTGTATAGCAAGAGGTCTTACATATTCGTCAGCTCTTAAGTGTACTTTAAGATTGGTAGTTTACGAAATAGATCAAGAAAATAATACAAAAGATATTTTATCAGCTAAAGAACAAGAAGTTTATATGGGTGAAGTTCCTATGATGACTAATAGCGGAACATTTATAACTAACGGTGTTCAAAGAGTTGTAGTAAACCAAATGCACAGAAGTCCAGGTGTATTTTTTGATCATGATAAAGGCAAAACACATGCAAGTGGAAAACTTTTATTTAATTGTAGAGTAATACCTAATAGAGGTTCTTGGTTAGATTTTGAGTATGATGTTAAAGATTTTTTATATTTTAAAATTGACAGAAAAAAGAAAATTTTTTCATCTACTTTATTATTAGCTTTAGGTTATACAAAATCAGAAATAGTAGATGAGTTCTATGAAAGTGAACAATATAATTTCGATCCAAAAACAGAAAAATGGAAAACTAAATTTAATCCAGAAAATTATAAGGCAAAAAATTTCTCAGAAGAAGTAATTGATGCAAAGACTGGTGAAGTAGTAATTAAATTAGGTGATAAGATTAATTTTTTAAGTGCAAAAAAATTAGCCAATGATGGTTTGAAAGACATACTGGTTTCTAGAGAGTCGTTGTTTGGTAAATTTTTACACAGAGATGTAAAGGTTAATGAAGAAGAAGATGGTGTATTTAAAATTGGGACTGAATTAAATGATACAATTATTCAACAAATTTTAGATGCAAATATACATACACTTCAAATTTCTGTTACAAACTCTATAAATAAAGGACCTTATTTACTTACAACTATTTTAGCTGATAAAAATAATAATAAAGACGAAGCTATCACGGAAATTTATAAAATGTTAAGACCTGGTGAGCCGCCAACTATAGAGATAGCAACTCAAATATTTAATAATCTTTTCTTTAGTTCAGACAGGTATGATTTGTCTGATGTTGGAAGAGTTAAAATGAACTCAAGATTAAACCAAGAATGTTCTGATAAAATTACCATATTAAGAAATGACGATATCATAGCAATTATTCATAAAATGTTAGATTTACGTGATGGTAAAGATGATGTTGATGACATTGATCACCTAGGAAATAGAAGAGTTCGTTCTGTTGGAGAGCTAGTTGAGAACCAAGCTAGAATTGGTGTTTACAGAATGGAAAGAGCTATTAAAGAAAAAATGACAACTTTAGATGTTGAGTCAGCAATGCCACAAGATCTAATTAATGCAAAACCATTAACAGTTTCATTGAAAGATTTTTTTGCAAGTTCACAACTATCTCAGTTTATGGATCAAACAAATCCTTTATCTGAAATTACTCATAAAAGAAGAGTTTCAGCGTTAGGTCCAGGTGGTTTAACAAGAGAAAGAGCAGGTTTTGAAGTCAGAGACGTCCATCCAACTCACTATGGAAGAATTTGTCCAATCGAAACACCAGAGGGTCCAAATATTGGTTTGATTAATAGTTTATCTACTTATGCAAAAATTAATAAGTATGGATTTATTGAAAGTCCATACAAAAAAGTCAAAGACGGTGTTGTTCAAGATAAAGTCGAATACTTATCAGCAATGGAAGAAACAAAATTCACTATTGCTCAAGCAAATACAAAACTTGATAAAAATGGAAAAATTACTGAAGAACTAGTTTCATGCAGACAAAATTTAAACTTTCTTTTGTCCAAACCTGACTCTATTGATTACATTGACGTTTCACCAAAACAATTAGTTTCAGTTGCAGCATCATTAATTCCATTCTTAGAAAATGATGATGCAAATAGAGCCTTAATGGGATCAAACATGATGAGGCAAGCAGTTCCATTATTAAAACCTGAGTCACCACTTGTTGGTACTGGAATAGAAAGTGATGTTGCTTTAGACTCAGGGGTAACTATTGTTGCTAAGCGAGATGGAATAGTTGATAAAATAGATGGTAAAAGAATTGTTATAAAAGTAACAGAGGAAACAGATTTTAGTAAGTCTGGTGTTGATATTTATAACCTTCAAAAATTTAAAAGATCAAACCAAAATACTTGCATAAATCAAAGACCACTAGTTAGAGTTGGTGATAAAGTTAAATCTGGAGATATTATTGCAGATGGTCCTTCAACAAAATTAGGTGAACTTGCTTTAGGTAAGAATGTAACTGTAGCATTCATGCCGTGGCAAGGTTATAACTTTGAAGACTCAATCTTAATTTCAGAAAGATGTGTTACAGATGACGTATTTACATCTGTTCATATTGTTGAATACGAAATAATGGCGAGAGATACAAAGCTAGGTGAAGAAGAAATAACAAGAGATATACCGAATGTAAATGAAGAGGCTTTAAAAAACCTTGATGAGTCAGGAGTAGTTTATATTGGTGCAGAGGTAAATGCTGGAGATATTTTAGTTGGTAAAGTTACTCCAAAAGGTGACTCAGCATCTGGTCCTGAAGAAAAATTATTAAGATCAATTTTTGGTGAAAAAGCTATCGATGTAACGGATACATCTTTAAGAATGTCTAGAGGATCAAGTGGAACGGTAGTTGATGTAAGAGTATTCAATAGACATGGAATTGAGAAAGATGAAAGATCAATAACTATTGAAAGAGCTGAAATTGACGAAGTTCAACAAGATAAAATTGTTGAAGAAGAAATATTAGAACGAAGTATTAAACAAAGAGCTTCACAATTCTTGTCAGGCTCATCTTTAACTAAAAAAGTAAAAGATTTATCAGAAGGAACTAAGTTAGATTTTGATACAATTAATAAACTATCCATTAATGATGTCTTCAAAATCACTGTAGGAAATGTAAATGATGAAGCAACATTAGCTCAATTAAAAGATCAATATAATAAAGCAAAAGAAGACATAACAGAGAGATTTGAGGATAAAGTTTTAAAAATTAGAAGTGGTGATGATTTATTACCAAGTGTTATGAAAATGGTAAAAGTATTCGTTGCTATAAAAAGAAGATTAAGACCTGGCGATAAAATGTCAGGAAGACATGGAAACAAAGGAGTTGTAAGTAAAATTGTACCTGTTGAAGATATGCCATATAGAGAAGATGGGAGACCAGTTGATATTGTCTTAAACCCTCTGGGTGTTCCAAGTAGAATGAACGTTGGACAAATTTTAGAGACACACTTAGGTTGGGCATGTAAAGAATTTGGTGAACAAGTTAAAAATTTAGTAAACGAAAATAATAAAAAAATTGAAAGAACAGATAAAATCGAAAAATTCTTAAAATCTGTTTACGGAGAAGAAATTTTCAATGAAAAAGTAGATAAATTAAGCAAAAGTGAATTCAAAGATCTTTGTGAAAATTTACAAAATGGTATCGCAATCTCAACACCTGTTTTTGATGGTGCTAAAGAAAAAAATGTTACTGAGATGCTTGAACTAGCAAATTTACCAGGATCTGGACAAACTTATTTATGGGACGGAAGAACAGGTGAGAAATTTGATAGACCGGTTACTGTTGGAATAATCTACATGTTAAAACTTCATCACTTAGTTGAAGATAAAATTCATGCAAGATCTACTGGACCTTACAGTTTGGTTACACAACAACCACTTGGTGGTAAAGCACAATTAGGTGGTCAAAGATTTGGTGAAATGGAAGTATGGGCACTTGAAGCATATGGTGCATCTTATACATTACAGGAAATTTTAACCGTTAAATCTGATGATGTTGCAGGAAGAGTTAAAGTTTACGAGACTATAGTTAAAGGTGAAGAAAACTTTGAGTCCGGAATACCAGAGTCATTTAACGTTTTAGTTAAAGAGATTAAATCATTAGCATTAAATGTGGAGCTTAATTAATGAGTAAAGAATTAACAGATCTATTTAAGGGCAGCGAAATTTCAGAAGCTCAGAATTTTAATAGCATTAAAATTTCACTTGCAAGCCCTGAGAAGATTAAATCTTGGACATTTGGTGAAATTAAAAAGCCTGAAACAATTAATTATAGAACGTTTAGACCTGAAAAAGATGGTTTGTTCTGTGCAAGGATTTTTGGACCAATAAAAGATTATGAGTGTTTATGCGGTAAGTATAAACGGATGAAATTTAGAGGAATTATATGTGAGAAATGTGGTGTTGAGGTTACAAAATCAAATGTAAGAAGAGAAAGAATGGGTCACATTAATCTTGCTACACCGGTAGCACATATTTGGTTCTTAAAGTCTCTTCCAAGCAGAATTGCTTTAGCAGTTGACATGAAATTAAAAGAAATAGAGAGAGTTCTTTATTTTGAAAACTTTATAGTAATAGAACCTGGTTTAACTGGTTTACAAAAAAATCAACTCTTAAATGAGGAAGAATTAGCAAAATACCAGGATGAGTTTGGTGAAGAAAGTTTTACAGCAGGAATAGGAGCAGAAGCTGTTCTTGAGATGCTGAAAAATTTAGATTTAGAATTAGAAAGAAAAAATCTTGTTAACTTTATTAAAGAAACCAAATCAAAAGTTAATGAAGAAAGAGCAATTAAAAGATTAAAATTAATAGAGTCATTTATTGAAACAGGTCAAAAACCTGAGTGGATGATTATGACTGTTGTACCAGTTATACCACCAGAATTAAGACCATTAGTTCCTCTAGATGGTGGAAGATTTGCTACTTCAGATCTTAACGATTTATACAGAAGAGTAATTAACAGAAATAACAGATTAAAAAGATTAATGGATCTAAAAGCTCCAGACATCATTGTAAGAAATGAAAAAAGGATGCTTCAAGAATCTGTAGATGCTCTATTTGATAACGGTAGAAGAGGCAGGGTAATAACAGGAACAGGTAAGCGACCACTTAAATCTCTTGCTGAAATGTTAAAAGGTAAACAAGGAAGATTTAGACAAAATTTATTGGGTAAAAGAGTTGATTATTCAGGAAGATCCGTAATTGTTGTTGGTCCAGATTTAAAATTACATGAGTGTGGTTTACCGAAAAAAATGGCTTTAGAATTATTTAAACCGTTTTTATACGCAAGATTAAATAAATTAGGTTTAGCCTCAACAATTAAACAAGCTAAAAAATTAGTTGAAAAAGAAACTAATGCAGTTTGGGATGCTTTAGAATTGATAGTTAGAGAACATCCTGTGCTTTTAAATAGAGCGCCAACACTTCATAGACTTGGAGTTCAAGCGTTTGAGCCAAAATTAATTGAAGGAGATGCAATTGAATTACACCCTTTAACTTGTGCAGCATTTAACGCTGACTTCGATGGTGACCAAATGGCAGTTCATGTTCCATTAAGTTTAGAAGCACAATTAGAGGCAAGAATTTTAATGTTATCTACAAATAATATTCTTTCTCCGTCAAACGGTAAACCAATTATCGTTCCAAGTCAGGATATGATTTTAGGAATTTACTATCTGTCTCAAGAACCTATATCTGATAAACCGGCTGGATATTTTACAAATTCAGATCAAATTGAGTTTGCGTTATCATCTGGTCAAATAAATGTTCATAGCACTATTATTTCAAGATTTGAGACCGTAGATGATCAAGGTAATAAAAAAATGGAAAAATACACTTCTACAGCTGGAAGATTTTTATTAGCAAATTTATTACCTAAGAATAACAACATTAAGTTTTCTTTAGTAGATAGATTATTACCTAAAAAAGTAGTTTCGGAAATAATTGACGTTGTATTTAGATTTTGCGGTCAAAAAACAACTGTAATTTTCTGTGATAAGCTAAAAGATTTAGGATTTAAACATGCATTTAAAGCAGGAATTTCGTTTGGTAAAGATGATCTTGTAATCCCTGCAAATAAAACTCAATTAATTGATGATACTAAAAAATTAATTGCAGATTATGAAACACAATATGCTGAAGGCTTAATTACAAGAGGTGAAAAATACAACAAAGTAGTCGATGCTTGGTCTAAGTGTACTGATAAAGTTGCTGGGGAAATGATGAAGGGAATTTCAGCGACAGAGAAAACCGATGAAGGATTGAAAATAAATTCCGTATTTATGATGGCGGACAGTGGAGCTAGAGGGTCTGCTGCTCAAATGAAACAATTAGCTGGTATGAGAGGTTTGATAGCTAAACCTTCAGGAGAAATTATTGAAAGTCCTATTATCTCAAACTTTAAAGAGGGTTTGACTGCTTTGGAGTATTTCAACTCAACACACGGAGCTAGAAAAGGTTTAGCAGATACAGCCCTTAAAACAGCTAGTTCTGGATATTTAACGAGAAGACTTTGCGATGTAGCTCAAGATTTAACTGTCACCAAAAAAGCTTGTGACTGTAAAAATCCAGGATTTATTGAGCTTTCTGAAATTTTAGAAGGTGGTAATGTAGTAGTTAGTCTATCTGAAAGAGCGCTAGGTAGAGTTACATTTGATGAGGTTAAACACCCTTTAACTGGTGAAGTAATAATCAAAAAACAAACCATGATCGATGAGGCTGGATGCGATAAAATTGATGCTGCAGGAGTAAAATCAATAAAAGTTTACTCAGTAATGACTTGTGGTTCAAAAGAAGGTGTTTGTGCCATTTCTTACGGGAGAGATTTATCTAGAGGTAAAATGGTCCACGTTGGTGAAGCTATTGGAATGATTTCTGCACAGTCAATCGGTGAACCAGGAACACAGTTAACAATGAGAACTTTCCACGTAGGAGGAACTGCTTCTGTTAAACAAGACTCACAAATTGTAACTAAAAATGAAGGAACACTAAAAATTATAAACTCAAATATATTAGAGGACTCTAAAAAGAATTTAATTGTGATGGGTAGAAATACTCAGCTTTCAATTGAGGATGATAATGGAGTTCAAATTGCAGTTTATAAAGTTGCATATGGATCAAGATTATTTTTTAATAACGGCGATAAAGTAAAAGCGAATACTAAAATATGTGAATGGGATCCTTACACAACACCAGTTATAGCTGAGAAAAGTGGTACAGCTAGTTATGTAGATTTAATTGATGGTGTTTCAATTCAAGAAACAACTGACGATGCAACAGGAATTTCTTCTAAATCAGTAATTGATTGGAGAGGTCAATCAAAAAGCACTGATTTAAAGCCTAGAATCACTCTTAGAGATGAAAAAGGAAATGTGATTAAAAAAGCTGATGATAATGAAGCTAGATATTATTTAGTACCAGATTCGATTTTATCAATTAAAGATGGTCAAAAAGTTTATGCAGGTGACGTAATTGCAAGATTACCTAAGGAAACTACAAAAACAAAAGATATTACTGGAGGTCTTCCAAGAGTTGCTGAGTTATTTGAAGCTAGAAAAGCTAAGGACAGTGCAATCATTGCTGAAAATGATGGTAGTGTTGTTTTTGGTAAAGAGGTAAGAGGTAAACAAAGAGTATCTATTGTTCCTGATGATGGATCAGAACCTTCAAATTATTTAATTCCAAAAGGTAAACATATCAATTTCAACCCTGGTGAAAAAATTCAAAAAGGTGAGTATCTTCTAGATGGTCAACCATTGCCACATGATATTTTAAGAATTTTAGGCATTAAAGAATTAACGGAATATTTTGTTAACCAAGTTCAAGAAGTTTATAGATTACAAGGTGTAATCATAAATGATAAGCATATTGAGACTATTTTAAGACAAATGCTTAAAAAGGTTGAGGTAAAAGTGTCAGGTGAC
Organism: uncultured Pelagibacteraceae bacterium; assembly: GCA_902609235.1. Classification (GTDB taxonomy): domain Bacteria; phylum Pseudomonadota; class Alphaproteobacteria; order Pelagibacterales; family Pelagibacteraceae; genus Pelagibacter. The sequence goes on along the minus strand of CACLRF010000011.1, from coordinate 18,473 downwards.
TCAAGTTATTTACCGGGTGAAGTGATTGATAGAATTAAGTTTGATAATACAAACGAAAAATTAGTTGCTGAGGGCAAAACCCCTGCTGTTGGTGAAAGAGTTTTAATGGGTATCACTAAAGCTTCACTTCAAACTGAATCATTTATTTCAGCTGCTTCGTTCCAAGAAACTACAAGAGTATTAACCGATGCTGCAATTAAAGGAAAAGTTGACCCATTAAATGGGCTAAAAGAGAACGTAATTGTTGGAAGATTAGTTCCTGCAGGTACTGGTAATATTAAAAATAGATGGAACAATAAAGCTCTAGAGGATGATAATAATTTCTTAGCGGAGCAGGATAAAATAGAAGCTTCAGAACCTGAAGAAACACAGACAAATCAGTAAAAAAATCGCCTAAAAATTGCAGTTTTAGTTTGACAAAGGGCTATTATTAAGTAATTTGGCGATATTTTTGGTTGGAATGTAGTGCTTCTAACGGTACTAAACGCTGCCACAAAATAACCTGTCAGTTATTTTCATCTAAAAATAAACTAATTAATTTTTAAAAAAATTTATGCCAACTATTAATCAGTTGTTAAGAAAAAAAAGAGTGAAACCAGCAGCAAGGAACAAAGTTCCTGCTCTACAAAAACAACCTTTAAAGAGAGGTGTTTGTGTTAAAGTTTATACAACAACTCCTAAGAAACCAAACTCTGCATTAAGAAAAGTTGCTAGAGTGAGATTATCAAATGGATTTGAAGTTACCGCTTACATTCCTGGTGAAGGTCATAATCTCCAAGAACACTCGGTAGTACTGATTAGAGGTGGTAGGGTAAAAGATTTACCAGGTGTTCGTTATCATATTCTAAGAGGTAATCTAGATACACAAGGTGTTGCAAATAGAAAACAAAGAAGATCTTTGTATGGAACAAAAAAAGGTAAATAATGTCTAGAAAAAAAACTCAACCAAAAAAAAACGTAGTTCCAGACCCAAAATTTAAATCAACTATAATTCCAAAATTAATCAATAATATCATGTACGATGGTAAAAGAGGTATTGCTGCTAAAATAGTTTATGACGCTATCGATAAAATTAAAACAAAAACGAAAGATGAGCCAATTAATATTTTTAATGAAGCAATTAATAATATCAAACCAACTGTAGAAGTTAGATCTAGAAGAGTTGGTGGCGCAACTTATCAAGTTCCTGTTGAGGTAAAAAGTAAAAGAGCACAAGCGTTAGCTATCAGATGGTTAGTTGAATCAGCAAGAAAAAGAAAAGATAAATATATGGCAGATAAAATTTTTAATGAGCTTTATGATGCTTATGAAAAAAAAGGCGCTGCTGTTAAAAAAAGAGAGGATGTGCATAAAATGGCAGAGTCTAATAAGGCTTTTGCTCATTTTAGGTGGTAATAAAATATGGCAAGAACCCATTCATTAGATAAATACAGAAACATTGGGATCATGGCCCATATAGACGCTGGTAAAACAACTACTACCGAAAGAGTTCTTTACTATACAGGCAAGAGCCATAAAATTGGTGAGGTACATGATGGTGCTGCAACCATGGACTGGATGGAACAGGAACAAGAAAGAGGTATTACAATTACTTCTGCAGCAACAACTTGTTTTTGGAATGATCATAGAATTAATATTATAGACACACCTGGTCACGTTGATTTTACTATTGAAGTGGAAAGATCTTTAAAGGTTTTAGATGGTGCTGTAGCTGTTTTTGATGGTGTGGCAGGTGTAGAACCACAATCTGAAACAGTCTGGAGACAAGCAGATAAATACAAAGTTCCAAGAATTTGTTTTGTAAATAAGCTTGATAGAACAGGTGCTGATTTCTTTAGATGTGTAGACATGATTAGAGATAGATTAGGCGCCAAACCTTTAGTTGCGCAAGTTCCTATTGGTGCTGAAGCTTCTTTATCTGGAGTAGTTGATCTTGTTAAAATGAAAGCTCAAGTTTGGAAAAATGAAGCACTAGGAGCTGAATGGGAATATAAAGAAATTCCAGAAGACTTAAAAGAAATTTCGGAAAAATATAGAACAGAATTAGTAGAAACAGCTGTTGAACAAGACGAAAAGCTAATGGAGGCTTATTTAAATGGCGATGAAATAAAAGAGGAAGATTTAATTAAATGTGTAAGAAAAGGAACACTTAATTTTAGTTTTGTTCCAGTATTAACAGGTTCAGCATTTAAAAACAAAGGTGTTCAGCCTTTACTTGATGCTGTTGTAAATTATTTACCAAGTCCAGTAGATATTGGTTCTATCAAAGGAACTAAATTAGGTAGTGAAGACGAAATGGAAATGAAATTTGAAGACAGTGTTCCATTCTCTGCTTTAGCTTTTAAAGTAGCTAACGATCCATTTGTTGGCTCGTTAACTTTTATTAGAATCTATTCAGGTACTATTAAAACTGGTACGGCAGTATTTAACTCCTCTAAAGAGAAAGAAGAAAGAGTTGGAAGAATGCTTTTAATGCACGCAAATTCTCGAGAAGACATTAAAGAGGCTAATGCAGGTGATATAGTAGCTTTAGCAGGATTAAAAAATACTATTACAGGTCACACTTTATGTGACAAAGAAAATTCTGTTCTTCTTGAACCAATGGAATTCCCTGATCCTGTAATTGAAATTGCAGTTGAACCAAAAACAAAAGCGGACCAAGAAAAAATGGGTGAAGCTTTAGGTAGGTTAGCTAAGGAAGATCCATCCTTTAGAGTTACATCAGACGAAGAGTCAGGACAAACAATTATTAAAGGAATGGGTGAATTACACTTGGATATTATTGTTGATAGAATGAAAAGAGAATTTAAAGTAGAGGCTAATGTTGGAGCTCCTCAAGTTGCTTATAGAGAAACTATAGAAGCTGCTTCAGAAGTTGAATATACTCATAAAAAACAAAGTGGTGGTGCTGGCCAATTTGCAAAAGTTAAACTTTTAGTAGAACCTCAAGAACCTGGCAAAGGCCGAGATGTTGAGAGCAAAATTAAAGGCGGTGCAATTCCAAAGGAATTTATACCTGGTGTTGAAAAGGGCATAGAAACAGTTTCAGATACTGGAATTTTAGCTGGTTTTCCAATGATTGATTATAAAGTAACTATCTTAGATGGTTTACATCACGATGTTGACTCAAGTGTACTAGCGTTTGAATTAGCAAGTAGAGCTTGCTTTAAAGAGGCTTGTACAAAAGGTGGTTTAAAATTATTAGAACCAGTAATGAGAGTTGAAGTAGTAACACCTGAAGATTATATGGGTGATGTTATAGGTGATTTAAACAGTAGAAGGGGCCAAATCAACACTCAAGAGCAAAGAGGTAATGCAACTGTAATTACAGCAATGGTTCCTTTAGCTAACATGTTTGGTTATATAAATAATTTAAGATCAATGTCTCAAGGTAGAGCACAATATTCAATGTTTTTTGATCATTATTCTAAAGTCCCACAAAATGTTCAAGACGAAGTAACTAAGAAAATTGCAGGTTAATCATGGAAAAACAGAATATTAGAATTAAATTAAGAGCATATGACAACAAAGTTTTAGATGCTTCTACTGAAGAAATTGTGAATACAGTAAAAAGAACTGGAGCAACAATTAAGGGACCTATTCCATTACCTACAAGAATTGAAAGATATACTGTATTAAGATCACCTCATATAGATAAGAAAAGTAGAGAACAGTTTGAATCAAGAACACACAAAAGATTAATAGATATCATTGAACCTACACCACAAACTGTAGAAGCATTGATGAAACTTGATTTAGCTTCTGGTGTAGATGTGGAGATAAAAATTTAATTATGAGTGAGATAGCTTTATTAGGAAAAAAAATAGGAATGACGAGAGAATTCTATAAATCTGGTCAGTTAGTTCCTGTGACTGTGCTTAAGGTTGAAAAAGCGAGGGTTATTCAGGTTATTGAAGTGGAAAAAAGAGGTTACAAAGCTGTACAGCTTGGATATGGAAAGATTAAAAATTCAAAATTAACAAAAGCTATGAAAGGTGTTTTTTCTAAAAAAAATACAGAAGCTAAGAAAAAATTAAAAGAATTCAGAGTAAACGATACATCTGTTTACAAAGAAGGAAACGAGTTTGGTTTAGAGATATTCAAAGATATTAAATTTGTAGACACAAAATCAAAGACAATTGGTAAAGGATTTGCAGGTGCTATGAAAAGACATAATTTTGCTGGATTAAGAGCCAGTCATGGTGTTTCAATATCACACAGAGCGCATGGTTCAACAGGGCACAGTCAAGATCCAGGAAAAGTTTTTAAAGGAAAAAAAATGGCTGGTCATATGGGTGACAAGCTAAGAACAATGCAAAATATTGAAATAATAAAGACTGATTTAGAAAACGAACTTCTTTACTTAAAAGGATCAATACCTGGTTCAAAAAATTCCGAAGTAATGGTTAAAAAATCAGTAAAAAGTATAAGTAAAATGACAATTGATGAGAAACAGGCAGCTGCTGAAGAGGCTAGAAAAACACCTGAGAAAAAGAAAAAATAATGAAATTAGATAAAATTAGTATAGACGGAAAAAAAGGCAGTATTGAAGTTTTGGATAAGATTTTTTCTGCAAAAATTAACCATAAATTGGTTAGCGCTGTTCTTTATAAAACAAATGCTAATTACAAAGGAAGACATGCCAAAACTAAACAACAAAATGAAGTAAGAGGACCAACCTCAAAAATATATGCTCAAAAAGGAACTGGTGGTGCAAGGCATGCTAGCAGAAAAGCTCCTATATTTGTAGGTGGTGGTATTGCTCATGGACCAAAAGGTGAATTGGCTTATAAAAAAAGAAAATTAAACAAAACTGAGAAAAGACAAAGTGTAGCATCATTAATTACAGAAAAAAATAATAATAAAAATTTATTAATCCTAAATGACTTTAGTTCTGAAATTAAAAAAACAAAAGAGATGAACTCAATCATTAAAAAACTTGAAATTAATAATTCACTTATAATTTTAGATAAAAATTCTAAAGAAAAAATAGAAAAATCAGCAAGAAATATTCCAAATGTTAAAGTTACAGATGTAAATCATTTCAGTGCTTACGACATTATCAAATTTAAAAAAATAGTCTTCACTGAAAGTTCTGTAAAAGAATTAGAAAAGAGATATTTGTAATATGGAAAAAATTCATTTATATGACAAAATTATTTCTCCAGTGGTTACTGAAAAATCAACTAACTTATCCGAACTAAATAAAATTGTATTTAAAGTTCCAGATGGCGCAAATAAGAAAAACTTAAAAAAGAATATTGAAAAAATATTCAAAGTTAACGTGATAAAGATAAATATTATTAACAAACAAAACAGAACAAAAGTTACCAGAGGTAGAAAAGTAAAAGTATCTGGATATAAAAAAGCAATAATTACATTAAAAAAAGGTCAGAGCATTGATCTAACAACAGGAATTTAATAAATGGCATTAAAAACTTTTAAACCGTATACAAAATCTACAAGAGGTACCATTTTAGTAGATAGAACTGGTTTATGGAAAGGTAAACCATTCAAGACTTTAGTTTCACCTAAAAATGCGATGAAAGGTAGAAATAATAATGGTCATATTACTTCTATTAATAGAGCCGGTGGACATAAAAAAATGTATAGACATGTGGATTTTTATCGAAAAAAATTCGACATGGAAGCCACAGTTGAAAGAATTGAATATGATCCTAATCGATCATGCTACATTATGTTAGTTAAATTTGAGGATGGTACTCACTCATATTTCCTAGCACCACAAAAAATTAAAGTTGGAGATAAAATTGAAAGCGGTTCTAAAAAAGAAATTAAAGTAGGTAATTGTATGCCATTGCAAGATATTCCAGTGGGTATCAATATACACAATGTCGAGATACAGCCAGGTGGTGGTGGAAAAATTGCTAGAGCAGCTGGTTCATCAGTTACTATTAGTGGTCTAGATGGAAACTATAGTTTAATAAAATTAGCCTCTGGTGAAGTGAGAAAAATAGATTCAAGAGCTTTAGCTACAATTGGAATTTTAAGTAATCCAGATCAAAAAAATATTAAAATTGGAAAAGCAGGTAGATCAAGATGGTTGGGCAGAAGACCTCATACTAGAGGTGTTGTTAAAAACCCAGTTGATCACCCACATGGAGGTGGTGAAGGAAAATCTGCTGGAGGAAGACATCCAGTTTCACCTACAGGACAATCTGCCAAAGGTTTAAAAACTCGGGATAATAAGAGAACAGATAAATTTATAGTTAAGAGAAGAAATAAGAGGAAGGATACTAAGTAATGGCTAGAGCAGTTTGGAAAGGTCCGTTTGTAGAAGAAAGCTTGATGAAGAAAGTTGACAAGTATAAAGACGATCCAAAAAAAATTCCTATTAAAACTTGGTCAAGAAAATCTACAATTCTACCTGATTTTGTAGGTGTAAGTTTCCAAATTTATAATGGTAAAAAATTTATACCAATAACTGTTTCAGAAGATATGGTTGGACATAAATTAGGTGAGTTTGCACCAACAAGAACGTTCTTTGGTCATACACCAGCTGATAAAAAAGCTAAACCAGCAACAGCAGAGAAGAAATAATTATGGGTAAGAAAAAGAAGATAGATAAATCTAACAAAAAAACAGTGAAGTCTGTTAATAACGGTATTAGATCAAGTGTTAGAAAGCTAAATCCAATACTTAGAAGTATTGTTGGTAAAAAAGTTGATGTTGCTATTAGAGATTTACAGTTTTCAGAAAAGAGAGTTACTAGAGATGTTAAAAAAACAATAAGCTCTGCAGTTGCCAACGCTGAAAATAACTTTCAATACGATATTGATAATTTGATTGTTAAAGAGGCTTATTGTGGAAAAAAAATAGTTATGAAAAGATTTAGACCTAGAGCTAAAGGAAGAGCAGCACCAATATTAAAACCTTGGTCAACTGTTACAATAATTTTATCAGAAGTAAAACAAATGGAGAAACATGGGACAAAAAGTTAATCCAGTAGGCTTTAGACTAGGTGTCAACAGAGGATGGGACTCTGTATGGTATGCTAAGAAAAAAGATTTTGGAAATTATTTAATCGAAGATTTTAAAATCAGAGAATATATTAAGAAAAACGTAATAAATTCTGGTGTGTCTAAGGTAATGATCGAAAGAACATCTAATAAGTGTTATGTCACAATTTATACTTCTAGACCAGGATTTGTGATTGGTAAAAAAGGAAGTGATATAGACAAAATTAAAAATAATCTCTCAAAATTAACTTCAAATGAAGTAAATCTAAACATAAAAGAGGTAAAAAAACCTGAGACAAATGCTTATCTGGTAGCAGAAAATATTGCACAGCAGCTTGTTAAAAGAATTTCTTATAGAAGAGCCATGAAAAGAGCAATGCAATCATGTATTAGATTGGGTGCTAAAGGAATAAAAGTTTCAGTTAGTGGAAGACTTGGTGGAAACGAAATAGCTAGAACAGAGTGGTTAAGAGATGGAAGTATTCCATCACATACTTTAAGAGCTGATATAGATTATGCAGAGGCAGAGGCTCTTACAACTTATGGAATCATTGGTATTAAAGTTTGGATTTATAAAGGTGAAGTTTTTGCTAGAGAATTTAGCCAAGAGACAAACAAGGTAACACCAAAAGAGGGTAAACAATAATGCTTCAACCAGTAAGAACAAAGTGGAGAAAAGCTCATAAAGGCAGAATTCATGGTACTGCTACTAGAGCAAGTACTATTAATTATGGTGCTTACGCATTAAAAGCTTTACAGCCCGAAAGAGTTACTGGTAAACAGATTGAAGCTGCAAGAGTTGCTTTAACAAGACATATGAAAAGACAAGGAAGAGTTTGGACAAGAATATTTCCAAATATACCAGTTTCAAAAAAACCAATTGAAGTCAGAATGGGTAAAGGAAAAGGTTCACCAGAATACTTCGCATGCAGAGTAAAACCAGGAAGAATATTATTTGAAGTTGACGGTGTTTCGGAACAAATTGCAAAAGAAGCTTTATACAAAGCATCAGCAAAATTACCAATTAAGACCAAAACAATTAAGAGATTTGCATAATGAAAAAACAACAAATTAAAAAATTATCAAAGGACGAAATTGTGAAGAATATTAATAAGCTTAAAAAAGATCTTTTTAATTTCAGATTTCAAAAAATGAATTCACAAGTAACAAACCCATCTAAAATTGGGGAAACTAGAAAAACAATAGCAAGATTAAAAACAATTTTAAAAGGAAAAGCAAATGCCTAAAAAAATACTTTCAGGTGTAGTTATAAGCGATAAACCAAATAAAACAGTTACTGTTATGGTAGAACGTAAATACTCACACCCAGTTCTAAAAAAAGTAATTAAAGTTAGAAAAAACTATAACGCTCATGATGAAAATAATAAGTTTAAAACTGGTGACAAAGTTTCAATTATTGAAAGCAAACCTTTTTCTAAAAAACAAAAAATTTCAAGTTATGGAGAGTATAAAGTAATGATAGGTGTTCAAACAGAATTACAAGTTGCTGACAATACTGGTGCAAAAAGAATTGAGTGCATTAAAGTTTTAGGTGGATCAAAAAGACGATACGCCAGTATTGGTGATACAATTGTAATAGCAGTTAAAGAAGCGATACCTAAAGGAAAAGTTAAAAAAGGATCTGTCCATAAAGCTGTAGTTGTAAGGGTTAAAAAGGGCATTCACAGAAACGATGGTTCTAAAGTAAGATTTGATAATAATGCGGCTGTATTAGTTGATGACAAAGGAGAACCAGTCGGAACAAGGATTTTTGGTCCAGTTACAAGAGAATTAAGAAGTAGAGGTCAAATGAAAATTATTTCTTTGGCACCGGAGGTTTTATAATGATTAAAAAAGGTTTGAAAGTAAGAGTTTTAACTGGAAAAGATAAAAAAAAAGAAGGTGAAGTTATTGAAATTGATAGAGTTAATAACAGGGCTAAAGTTAAAGAAATAAACATGGTTAAAAAACACGTTAAAACAACAAAAGAGAAAAAAGGTGGAATTTTTCCAAAGGAAAGCTTTATTCATATTTCTAACTTAAAACTAATCGATGAGAAAGCAGCGAAGAAAAAAGAGGCTAAAAAATAATGACACCAAGATTAAAAGAAATATTCAATAAAGAAATTCAGCCTGCATTGAAAGATCAGTTTGGTTTTAAAAATATTTATATGGCTCCAAGAATTGAGAAAGTTGTTTTAAATATGGGTCTTGGTTTAGATGCTACCGATTCTAAGATTTTAAAATCATGCGAAGAAGATATGGCTAAAATTACTGGACAAAAACCAGTTACAACTAAATTTAAAAAATCAGTAGCAAATTTTAAAACCAGAAAAGGATCAAATGCTGGTTTAAAGGTAACATTAAGAAAAAATAGAATGTATGAATTCTTAGATAGATTAGTGAATATTGCATTACCAAGAATTAAAGATTTTAGAGGTTTGTCACCAAAAGGCTTTGATAAATTTGGTAATTATACATTTGGAATTAAAGAGCATATAATTTTTCCAGAAGTAAGCTTTGATAGAGCAGACAAAGTTAGAGGTTTAGATATAGTAATAGTAATTAAAGCAATCAACAAAGAACATAGTTTTGCTTTACTAGAAAAAATGAATTTTCCATTTATTAAAAAAGGAGATAATTAAATATGGCAAAGTTAAGCGCTATTAATAAAAATAAAAAAAGAGTTAAGCTTTCAGATAGGCTTTATAAAAAAAGACAAGCATTAAAGAAGATTGTAATGGATAAAAAAATTTCATTAGAGGAAAGATTTAAGGCGCAGCAGAAATTATCTAAATTGCCAAGAAACTCTGCTAAAACAAGAGTTATGAATAGATGTGAGATTACTGGAAGACCTCATGGTGTTTATAGAAAATTAAAGATTTCAAGAATTGCATTAAGACAATTAGGATTACAAGGAAAGATACCTGGCTTAGTTAAATCTAGTTGGTAGAAAGGAAAATTATGAGTTTAAGTGACCCAATAGGAGATATGATTGCTAGAGTGAAGAACGCTCAAGCTAGAAATTATAAAAAAGTAGAATTACCTTCATCTAATTTTAAAACAAAAATTGCAGATATACTTAAAAATGAGGGTTTTATAAAAGATTTTAAAGTTAGTTCTGAGGAGAAAAAACCTACGTTATCATTAGAACTTAAGTATCATTCTGGTAATCCAGTAATTAGTGCTTTTGAAAGAGTATCGAAACCAGGAAGAAGAATTTTTTCATCTGCAGACAGTTTACCCAAAATAAATAATGGTTTAGGAATTGCTATTATTTCAACACCAAAAGGAGTAATGACTGATATAGATGCAAGAAAACAAAAAGTTGGTGGCGAAATAATTTGTAAGGTATTTTAATGTCTAAAATAGGTAAAATAAACATATCAATCCCTGAAAAAGTCAAGGTTGCTTTAGCTGGCAATATAATAAATATTGAGGGACCATTGGGAAAAAAATCAATTAATGTTGATCTAGATATGTTTAATTTAGATATAATTGAGGGAAAAGAGATTTCTATTAAACCAAAAAAAGTAGATCAAAACTCAAAAAGACTTTGGGGAATGAATAGAAGTTTAATCAATAATGCTGTTATTGGATCCAGCAAAGGTTATGAAAAAACCTTAGAATTAATTGGTGTTGGTTATAGAGCGGCGTTAAAAGGAAATCAGTTAAATTTACAATTGGGTTATAGTCATGATATCAATTTTGACATACCAGAAGGTATTAAAATTGCAGTTGAAAAACAAACTACATTAAAAATTACAGGCTCTGATAAGCAGTTAGTTGGTGAAGTTGTATCTAAAATCAAAACATTAAGAAAAATCGAACCTTACAAAGGAAAAGGTGTTAGAGAAAAAGGACAATATGTTCTTAAAAAAGAGGGAAAGAAAAAGTAATGAAAATAAACACCAGTATCAGAAAAAGATTTAGAGTTAGCAATAAAGTTAAAAGAGTTGCTTCAAAAGATAGATACAGATTAAGTATTTCTAGGTCATCAAAAAATATTTCAGCTCAAATAATTGATGATACAAAAAATGTAACTTTATTATCAGCTTCATCTGTAGAAAAAGATCTTAAATCATCTGATAAAATTAATAAAACTGAACTATCTAAATTGGTTGCTCAAAAATTAGCTAAAAAAGCTCAAGAGAAAAAAATTACCAAAATTTACTTTGATAGAGGTTCATATAAATATCATGGCAGAATTAAAGTTTTTGCAGAAACTTTAAGAGAAAACGGAATGGAATTTTAATTATGGAAAATTTAAAAGATAAAAAAACTGATGATATATTAGAAAAATTAGTTCACATAAATCGTATTACTAAAGTTGTTAAGGGTGGAAGGAGATTTGGATTTTCAGCACTTGTAGTAGTTGGAAATCAAGCAGGTAAAATCGGTATAGCTCACGCAAAAGCTAAACAAGTACCTGATGCTATTAAAAAAGCAAATGAAATGGCAAGAAGAAAACTTACTCATATACCATTAAGAGAAGGCAGAACGATACATCATGATGTTAAGGCAAAAGATGGCTCGGGTAGAATAGTGTTAAGAGCTGCCTCTAAAGGAACAGGTATAATAGCAGGAGGTCCTGTTAGAGCAGTATGTGAAGTTTTAGGAGTAAAAGATATTGTTGCAAAATCTATGGGAACCTCTAATGCACATAATGTAATTAGAGCTACAATGAAAGCATTAATGAAACAAAGTTCACCAAAACAAATATCAGCGATTAGAAATAAAAAAATTTCTGAAATAATTGAAAAAAGAGGATAATGATTACTTTAAACAATAGAGAAAAAATCAATAAATCTAAAATAAGAGTTGGAAGAGGAATTGGTTCGGGCAAAGGAAAAACATCAGGAAGAGGTGTTAAAGGTCAAAAATCAAGATCTGGGGTAGCTATAAAAAGTTTTGAAGGTGGTCAAATGCCATTATACAGAAGACTTCCAAAAAGAGGTTTTAACCCAATATCAAAAGAGAGTGTTGCAATTTTAAATTTAGATAAAATTCAATCTTACATAGACAAAAAAAATATTAATCCAAATGAAGTATTAAACTCAGAATTATTAAAAAAACTTAAATTAATAAATAAGAACTCAAAAAAATTAAAAATTTTAGGTTCCGGGGAAGTAAAAGATAAAATTAATATTGAAGCCGACCTAGCCTCTAAATCAGCAATAGAAAAACTTGAAAAAATTGGTGGATCTATTCAATTAAAAAAATAGTTTGTTTATATGAGCGCATCATCGTCAACAAATGATTTAAGAAATAGAATTATATTTACTATTTTAATTTTAGCAGTTTATAGGTTTGGAACTTTTGTACCTTTACCAGGTATAGACCCAGAACAGTTGAAAATAATGATGGAAGGCAATCAAAAAGGATTGTTAGGAATGTTTAACGTTTTTGCAGGAGGTGCAGTTAGTAGAATGGCAATATTTGCATTAGGTATAATGCCTTACATCTCTTCAGCAATTATAGTTCAACTTTTGACCGGGGTTTCTGACTATTTTAAAAATCTAAAAGCTCAAGGTGAGACAGGCAGAGCTAAAATTACACAAATTACTAGATATGGTACAGTGTTACTTGCAACAGTGCAAGGTTATGGTTTATCTGTTGGTTTAGAGTCATCAGCTGACTTAGTAATTAATCCAGGGGCTTTTTTTAAAATAACTACTGTTACAACCATAGTTGCAGGAACAATATTTTTAATGTGGTTGGGAGAACAAATCACCCAAAGAGGTATTGGTAACGGTATATCGTTAATAATTTTTGCTGGTATTGTAGCAGAAATTCCAAGAGCTTTGGTAACAACTTTTGAATTAGGTAGAACGGGTGCAGTTTCAACTTTTATGATCTTAGCTATATTTGTACTATTAATAGCTACAATCCTTTTTGTAGTTTTTATGGAAAGAGCATTAAGAAAAATTCTTATTAATTATCCTAAAAGACAAATGGGAAACAAAATGTATGGAGGAGAGTCATCACATTTACCTTTAAAAATAAATCAGGCTGGAGTAATTCCCGCAATTTTTGCTTCTGCACTTCTATTACTACCAGTAACATTCTCAAATTTTTCATTTTCTAACAATGAAACATTTTTAAACTTGAGCTCTTATTTTACCCAGGGACAACCTCTTTATATGTTGTTGTATGCATCAGGAATAATATTTTTCACTTTTTTTTATACATCTATAACATTCAATCCTACTGAAACTGCTGAGAATCTTAGAAAGTATGGAGGATTTGTTCCAGGAATTAGACCAGGTGAAAGTACAGCGCTGTATATTGAAAATATTTCAATAAAATTAACTACGATTGGTGCTCTATATTTAACACTAGTTTGTTTGATGCCAGAATTTTTAATTGCAAACTATCCAATACCTTTTTATTTAGGTGGTGCATCTATACTAATTGTTGTAGTGGTAGCTATCGATACTGTAACACAAATACAAACAAGATTAATGAGTTCACAATACGAACAACTGATTAAAAAAACAAAATTTGGTAAGTAAGTGAATATAATTTTATTTGGACCACCTGGTGCTGGAAAAGGTACTCAGTCTAAATATTTAGTAAATAAATTAAATGCTTTTCAAATTTCAACAGGTGATCTTTTAAGAGAGGAAATCAAAAAAAATTCTGACATTGGTAAAGCAATAACCAATGATATGATGAATGGAAAATTTATAAGTGATGATATTGTTAATAAACTTATAGAAAATTTAATTTCTGATCCTCAAAAAAAAAATAAATTAATCTTTGATGGATATCCTCGATCATTAAGTCAGGCTAAAAATTTAGAAGTGTTACTAAAAAATTTAAATCAGAGCATAGATTTAATTTTATTTCTAAACGTAGATAAAGAAACAATTCTCAAAAGACTTGAGAAGAGAAAAATTATAGAAAATAGGTCTGATGATGACACTCATACGATAGTTTCAAGGTATGAGAAATACATGGAAACAACCCAACCAGTTCTAAATTTCTACTCTCAGAATCCAAATTTTAAAGAGATTGATGGAAGCTTAGAAATTGGAGAAATAACAAGTAAAATAGACGCTTTTATCAATGTATAAGACGTTGACTTTGATTAATCTTCTTATATAAAAGGCTCAATTTATCACAAAAACTATGGCTCGTATCGCAGGTATAAACATTCCACAGAATAAACTTGTTCATATAGGTCTAACTTATATTTATGGAATTGGTGATAAATTTTCTCAGCAAATTTGTTCATCTTTAGAAATTCCAAGAGCTAAAAGAGTAAATGAATTAACAGATGAAGAGATTTTAAAAATTAGGGAGTACATCGATCAAAACTTTAAAGTTGAAGGTGATTTAAGGAGAGATTATTCATTAAGTATTAAAAGATTAATTGACCTAGCTTGTTACAGGGGAACAAGACATAGAAAAAAATTACCTGTTAGAGGACAAAGAACCAGATGTAATGCAAGAACAAGAAAAGGAAAAGCAATCGCAATTGCTGGAAAAAAATTAACACCAACTAAAAAATAGTTATGGCTAAAACTGATAAGGTTGAGAATAAAGATCAGAAGGTAGAAAAGTCTACTAGGAAAAGTGTAAAAAGTTCTTATTCAAAAAAAAAGAAAGTTAAGAAAAATATCTTAAATGGAATTGCATATGTGCAATCAACATTTAATAACACCATCATTTCTATTGCTGATACAAATGGAAATGTTATTTCTTGGGCATCTGCTGGACAAAAAGGTTTTAAGGGATCAAGAAAGTCTACTCCTTACGCTGCACAGATTGCAGCAGATTCAGCAGCTTCTAAAGCACTTGAGTATGGAATGAAAACACTATCTGTTGAAGTTAAAGGACCAGGATCCGGAAGAGAAACAGCCTTAAGAGCGTTACAAGCTAGAGGATTTAAGATTTTGTCAATTAAAGATACTACGCCTATGCCTCACAATGGAACTAGACCACCAAAGAAAAGGAGAGTTTAATGGAAGTCGAAAATGTTAATGTAAAAAATTGGAAGTCATTAATCAAACCATCTAAGTTAGATGTTCAAATAAGTGATGACTTAACACATGCTAAAATAGTAGCTGAACCTTTAGAAAAAGGTTATGGTTTAACCTTAGGAAATTCTTTAAGAAGAATTTTACTATCATCAATAAGAGGTGCTGCTGTAACATCGATACAAATTGATGGAGTTTTACATGAATTTACTTCTATAAAAGGTGTTAGAGAAGATGTTACAGATATTGTTTTAAACGTAAAATCTTTAGCATTAAAAAGCAATTCAGAAGGTACAAAAAAATTAATTTTAGATGCAAAAGGACCTGGAGAAATAAAAGCTTCAGATATAGTTCCAGTTGTAGATGTTGAAATTTTAAATCCTGACTTAGTTATTTGTAACCTAGATGAAAATACTACTTTTCATATGGAGATGAATGTTAATACAGGTAAAGGATATGTGCCTGCAGAGCTAAATAAACCTGAAGAGCCACCACTAGGCCTTATTGCTATAGACTCACTTTATAGCCCAGTTAAAAAAGTTTCATATTCGGTAAGCACTGCTAGAGAAGGTAAAGCATTAGATTATGATAAATTAATTATGGAAGTTGAAACAAATGGATCAATTTCTGCCGAAGATGCTGTGGCTTATTCAGCTAGAATTTTCCAAGATCAGCTAAAAATGTTCATTAATTTTGATGAGCCAGTTGAAGCTCCTGTAAAAGAAGTTTCTACTGAACCTGAATTTAACAAAAACTTACTAAGAAAAGTAGATGAGTTAGAGTTATCAGTTAGATCAATGAATTGCTTAAAAAATGATAATATTATTTATATCGGTGACCTAGTTCAAAAATCTGAAGGTGAAATGTTGAGAACACCAAATTTTGGAAGAAAATCATTAAATGAAATTAAAGAGGTTTTAACAGGTATGTCTCTATATTTAGGAATGGAAATTCCTAACTGGCCACCAGACAACATTGCAGAAATGTCTAAAAAATTGGAGGAAGCAATTTAATGAGACACGGTTTGGCAAATAAGAAGTTAAACAGAACATCAGAGCACAGAAAAGCTCTACTAAAGAATATGCTTAATTCTTTGATCAAATATGAGCAGATTAAAACTACTTTGCCAAAAGCTAAATTTTTAAAACCTCAAGCGGATAAAATTATAACATTAGGTAAAAAAGAAAATTTACAGACAACTAAAATGTTAGTTTCTAAACTACAAGATATTAAATCAGCTAATAAAGTTAAAAAAACACTTTCAAAAAGATATCAAGATAGAAAAGGTGGTTACACAAGAATAATTAAAGCTGGATTTAGATATGGAGATAATGCTCCAATGGCAATAATTGAATTTGTTGATAGAGATGTAGAAGCCAAGAGAGTTGATAAACCAAAAAAAGACACAACAAAAGAATCTCCTAAAACGGAAGAGAAAAAACAAGCTACAGCTTAAATCTTAAATCATGAAGAAATCTTACATCGTTGATTCAACGTGTAATGATATGCGTTTGGACAGATGGTTAAGATTAAAAATTGGTAAAATTCCTCAAGGACTTGTTGAAAAATATTTAAGAACAGGAAAAATAAAGCTTAATAAAAAGAAGGTTAAAAGTTCTTTTAAAGTAAAAACGAATGATGAAATAAAAATATTTAACATTGAATTTAAAGAAACAATTCAGCAAAAAAAAATTAAGTTTTTACCATCAAATGAAATTGTAAAATCAAATGAAGATCAAATTATTGACAACAATGATAATTTTATTGTTATAAACAAAGCATCAGGCATATCTGTGCAAGGTGGAACTAAATCAAAAAAAAATCTTGTTGATATTTTTGCTAAAAGTGAAATTTTTGAGGGAACAAAACCATATTCTGTTCATAGATTGGATAAAGATACTTCTGGAGTTTTTATTATGGCTAAAAACAGAGAGAGCGCTCAATTGCTTACTTCTTTATTTAGATTAAGAAAAGTACACAAAACTTATTTAGCTATCTGCCAAGGCGAAATTAATAAAAAATCTGGCGTATGGGATGATGATTTAATTAGGTACGATGGTGATAAAAAAATAATTGAAAAAACGAAAACAATTTTTACAGTTATTGATAAAAATTCTGAAGCAAGTTTATTAGAATTAAAACCTGTCACTGGTCGAAAACATCAGTTAAGAAAACAATTATATGCAATTGGAAATCCTATATTTGGAGATACAAAATATAAATTATCAAATTCCAATAAAGGAATTAATAAAAATTTAATGTTACATTCATACCAAATTAAATTTAAAATTAATGAGATAAAACATACTTATTCAGCATTATTACCTGATTATTTTAAAAAACTTTTAAAATCTAAAAGACTTAGATTTTCAAATTTGAAATAAAATTTTTAATTAATATGTCACTTAGATCAGAGTAATCCTGATCTAAAATACTTTTTAAATTAGTTACTCCTTTATCTGAAATACCACATGGTATGATTTTTTTATAATTTTCTAGATCATTATTTATATTTATTGCAAAACCATGATAGGCAATCCATTTTCTAACCCTGATACCTATTGCGGCAATTTTTTTAACTTCATTATTATATTTATGCCATATACCAATATTGTCTTTATCTGGAAAAGTTTCTATTTTATAAAATTTTAAAGTTTGAATAATTGTTTTTTCGATAATTGTTATAAATTTTCTGATATCCTTTTTTTTCCTTAAATCTAAAACAAAATAACAAATTAATTGACCTGGCCCATGGTAAGTAATTTTACCACCTCTATTTGTTTCTAATATTTTAATGGATTTATCAATAATTTCAGTCTCTTTATAAGAAGTTCCTGCAGTAAAGACTTCATTATGCTCCAAAGTCCAAATTAATTCTTGCTCATTATTCTCATATAAATCCTTTAATCTTGACTCTAGTAAACTAATAGCATCAAAATAATTTACTGGTTTTATTGACTTTTTGATCTCTATGTTCATTTATAATTTGTATTATCTTTATTATGTATTAATAGTGCAAATCTAAATTATAGGTAGATTTATGTCTTTAACTAAAAAAACTAAAGATAAAAAAGTAAATTTTGAATTTAATAAAGAATATATAAGAGTTGTTACTAGTAAAATAGCTAACAATGACGCTCAATTTATTAATAATTCGTTTAATGAAATACACCCTGCTGATGCTGCAGATATTATTGAGCATCTTAGTGAAGGGGATAGGGAAAGTTTAATTAAATTAAATAATTTTAATATTGATCCTGATGTTTTTGTTGAATTAAATGAATCTATTCAATCGGAAATTATTACTTATTTGTCCTCAGATTCTATAGTTAGTATTTTAAAGGGCTTAGAGTCAGACGACGCTATATCTATATTAGAAAACGTTCCTGAAGAGGATAAAAATTCTATTCTTAGCTCTTTACCCCCTAAAGATAGATTTGCTTTACTAGAGAGCTTAAGCTATCCAGAGGATACTGCTGCTAGACTTATGCAGCGTGAATTTACTGCAA
>CACLRF010000010.1 GCA_902609235.1 uncultured Pelagibacteraceae bacterium | reverse complement strand
GTTAGTTTTATTTCGACAATTACTTTATCTCAATTAAAAAAAGCAATTAAAGTAAAAGCAAAAATTGTAAGAGCAATACCTCTACCTCCAATTTCATTAAAGAAAGGTCCAGTGCCTATTTGTCCTCCTAATTCAAAAGTTAAAGCGTTTTTCAATAACTTGGGTATAACTGTAGAAATTAAGAATGAAAAATCGTCTATAAATTTTTGGTCAACCTCTGGCATGATGGCGCCCTTTTATGAGATGTTGAGAGTGATGACTGATTGGTTGGTAAAAAGAGGGGTAAAAAGAAATAATGCTCAAAAATATATTACTTCTTTATTTTTAGCTTTATCTGAAGATGCTGTAGTAAATTCAAAAGAAAATTTAATGAATTTAGTAAAAGAGTCTCAAACGCCAAAAGGGTTAAATGAACAAGGTGTAAAGGAATTAACTAAAGCAGGTTTTTATAAGTCTCTAGAAAAAACTTTAAATAGTATTCACAAAAGACTAAACAAATAAATAAAATGTCTAAAAATATTTTAGAGATTAATAATTTAAGTAAATATTTTGGTGGATTAGCTGCAGTTTCGGATTGTTCAATAAAAGTTAAAAGAGGAACAATCACTGGCATAATTGGACCAAATGGATCTGGTAAGACAACTTTATTTAATTTAATTGCTGGAAACTTAAAATCCTCAAGTGGCAATGTTGTTTTTGATGATGAAAACATTACAGATGTACCATCATATGAGTTATTTTCTAAAGGGTTGTTAAGAACATTTCAAATTGCACACGAGTTTTCAAATTTATCTGTTTTAGAAAATTTAATGATGGTTCCTGGAAATCAATCTGGTGAAAAAATAATGACTGCATTATTTAAACCAGGTTTAGTTGCAAAAGAAGAAGCTGTGGTTAAAGAAAAAGCAAAAGAAGTTGTTGAGTTTTTAAATCTAGGACATCTATCTAACGAGCTTGCTGGAAATCTTTCAGGTGGTCAAAAGAAATTATTAGAACTTGGAAGAACCATGATGGTTGATGCAAAATTAGTACTATTAGATGAAGTAGGAGCTGGTGTTAACAGAACTTTGCTAAAAGATCTAGGAACTGCAATAGAAAAGTTAAATAAAGAAAAAGGTTATACTTTTTGTATGATTGAACATGATATGGATTTTATTGGAAGATTGTGTGATCCAGTGATTGTAATGGCTGAAGGATCAGTTTTATTTGAGGGAAGTGTTGAAGAAGCAAAAAAAGATGAAAAAGTTATTGAGAGTTATCTTGGTAGAGGATCAAAATTAAAGGATACAAACTAATGGCATATTTTGAAGGAATAGAAATGACAGGTGGCTATGGTAATGGTCCTGACATTATTAGTTCGTGTTCAGTGAATGTAAATAAGGGTGAAATAGTTTCTATTCTAGGGCCTAACGGCGCAGGTAAATCAACCGCCATGAAAGCAATGTTAGGTTTACTCAATTTAAAATCTGGGTCAGTAAAGATTGATGGTAAAGATATTTCAAAATTATCTCCTCAAGATAGAGTTAAACAAGGTATTTCTTTTGTTCCACAGACTAAAAATGTTTTTGCGGGGATGACTGTTGAAGAAAATTTAGAAATGGGTGCATTTCTTGTTGAAGATGAAATTAAAAATATTATTGCAGAAATTTACGACTTGTTTCCAATTTTAAGAGAGAAAAGAAATCAAATGGTTGGAGAACTTTCTGGAGGTCAAAGACAACAAGTAGCTCTAGGTCGGGCTTTAATGATTAAGCCTACTGTTTTAATGTTAGATGAGCCAACTGCTGGTGTATCACCAATTGTGATGGACGAATTATTTGATCATATTGTAAAAGTAAAAAGAACAAACGTTGCTATCTTAATGGTAGAACAAAATGCAAAACAAGCCTTAAGCATTTCAGATAGAGGCTATGTACTAGTGACTGGAGAAAATCGTTATTCAGGAACTGGAAAAGAATTATTAGACGATCCAAGAGTAAGAAGCTCTTTTTTGGGAGGGTAATATGGATTTTGTAAATGCAATAATTCTTTTATTAAATTATATTTTCATTCCTGCATTAACTTATGGTTCTCAGTTAGCACTGGGTGCAATATTTGTAACACTTATTTATGGAATTTTACGATTTGCAAACTTCGCAACTGGTGACATGATGTCTTTTGGAACCATGGCAACGATTATATTTACATGGTATTTTCAATCATTAGGAGTCTCTTTAGGTGTTTTACCTACTGCTTTATTAGCTATCCCATTTGGAATTATTTTCATGATTCTTTACATGCTTTTAATAGATAAATTTGTCTTCAAATATTATAGACATCAAAAAAGCCCTCCAGTTCAGTTTGCAATGGTAAGCATTGGAGTAATGTTTGTAACACAAGCAGTGGTAAGAATTATTATTGGACCTAGTGATAGAAGATTTTTTGATGGAGAAAAATTTATTATTAAAGCTCGTGAATTTAAGGAGATGACAGGTTTAAACGAAGGTCTTGCATTGAAATCAACTCAAGTAATAACTATTTTTGTAACGATAGTTCTAGTCTCTTTATTGTTTTGGTTTTTAAATAGAACAAAAACCGGAAAAAGTATGAAAGCTTATTCTGATAATGAAGATCTTGCTTTGTTGTCAGGTATTGATCCAAAAAGAATAGTTTTAGTTACTTGGGTTATTGCTGGAATTTTAGCAACTATTGGTGGTGCTTTGTATGGTTTAGATAAAAGTTTTAAACCATTTACTTACTTTAATAATATGCTTCCAATTTTTGCTGCTGCAATTGTTGGAGGAATTGGAAATCCATTTGGAGCTTTTTTAGGCGGATATGTAATAGCTTTTTCTGAAATATTACTCACTTATGCATATAAAAAATTCTTTATGTATATTTTACCAGAAAATATGGAGCCAAATAGTTTAGTTCAGTTATTATCTACAGATTATAAGTTTGCAGTCTCGTTCTCTATTCTTGTAATTGTTTTAATTTATCGACCTTCGGGAATATTTAAGGGGAAAGTATTGTGAGAAAGAACCTGAATGTAATTGCAGCTTACAGTATCATGATGGTGCTCATTCTGATGGTTGGGATATTTCAGTCTTGGAACATAGCATTATCAATATTCAATCTTTGTTTAATTTCTGCAGTTATGACAATGGGTGCAAATATTCAATGGGGATATGCTGGTTTAATTAATTTTGGAATTATGGGTTATACAGCTTTAGGTGGTTTGGCTGCAGTATTAATATCTGTCGACCCTGTTCAAGAGGCCTGGAGGGCAGGAGGTTTCGACATTCTAATGTCATTATGGCTCATAGTAGTAATGATATTAGTTATAAGGTTTATTTTAAAAAGATTTGAAAAATCAAAAATCAGAACATACAGCATAGCTGCAATAATAATTTCAGGTATTTTACTTATTAGATTTTCTGCAGAGCCAGGCATAGAAGCTATTGAAGCAGTTGATCCTGCTAAAACCGGTTTCCTAGGAGGATTTGGATTACCAATTATCTTTTCTTGGATAGTTGGGGCCCTATTTGCGGGAGGTTTAGCCTTTATAGTTGGAAAAGTTGCACTTGGTCTTAGAGCAGACTATTTAGCAATTGCTACCCTTCTTATTTCTGAAATTGTTATTGCGATTATTAAACACGAAGACTGGCTCACAAGAGGAGTCAAAAATGTTATTGGATTAAAAAGACCAGCACCTTATGAAGTAGATCTTCAAACGACAGATTGGTTTATAAAATTAGTTGAAAATTTTAATTCAGGAAAATTAAGTATAATTGAGAATTTAGCTGATAGAAAAGCTGCTTTAAACCAACTTGTTATTGAAGGTTCATCAGTATTTGTAAAACTTTGTTACTCAGGACTATTCTTAGTAGTAGTAATTATTCTCCTAATTTTAACTCAAAAAGCCCTTTATTCTCCTTGGGGAAGAATGATGAGAGCAATAAGAGATAATGAGGAAGCTGCAAACGCAATGGGTAAAAATGTTGTAAAACAACACTTATTAATTTTTATTTTAGGCTCAGCAATTGTTGGAATAGCTGGTGCAATGTTAGTTACTCAAGATGGTTTATTTACGCCGGGAAGTTATAGACCTATGAGATATACATTTTTGATTTGGGTGATGGTAATTGTTGGAGGAAGTGGAAACAATTTTGGAGCAATTTTGGGAGGTTTTGTTGTTTGGTTCTTATGGATTGAAGCTGCACCAATATCTTTATTCTTAATAAACTTTTTCACTGCTGGAATTCCTGAAACGAATGCACTTAAAGCTCACTTAATAGAAAGCGTTCCTTATTTTAGATTTTTAATGATGGGATTAGGATTGTTATTTATAATGAGGTATCGACCTAAAGGTATACTTCCTGAAAAAATAGAAATAAAGTAAACATAATGAAATATATTATATTGGGTGCTGCCGCTGCTTGGGCTTTGTATATGGCTGATAAGTATTTATTCTTTTAATGAATAAAAATCTTTCGTTACTTATTTTAAGTCAAGTTTTTGGCTTTACAGCAGCAAATGTAACAGTTTTTTTAAGTGGTATTATTGGCAGCCAAATTTCTCCAATTAAATCATTGTCAACATTTCCACCTTCAATTTATGTAGTTGGGATTGCTCTGTCTACAATTTTTGCAGCCAGAATTATGTCATTGATTGGAAGACGACTTGGTTTTATTTTTGCATCAATCGGAAGTTCTTTATCTTGTTTGCTGGCAGCTTTTGCAGTTTATAATAATAATTTTATAATTTTTTCTCTTTCTTGTTTTTTTCTTGGAACAGGTATGGCTTTTATTCATCAATATAGGTTTGCAGCGGCTGAGAGTGTTGAAAAAGAAAAAGCACCCAAAGCTGTTTCTATGTTGCTATTAGCTGGAATAGTATCTGCATTTATTGGAATTAGTTTGGCAAATTACACTAAAGATCTGATTAGTGGTTATATTTATGTTGGATCATATATAGCTTTAGCTTGTCTAACAATTATGCCAGCAATTTTCTTAAGTTTTTATAAAAATTTAAAAGAAAAGAGCAATGATAAAGAAACAAACTTAAAGATGAGAAGTTATAAAGAATTTTTGTCTGATCCAAGATTTATTCAAGCAATGTTTGCTGCAACGTTTGGATATGTAGTTATGGCATTTTTAATGACTGCAACACCTATAAGTATGCACTTCGTTCACAATATAAGCGTAGATAAAGTTGGCATTGTTATTCAATTTCATGTATTGGGAATGTTCTTGCCATCATTGATTACAGGAAATCTAGTTAATAAATTTGGTTATTCTAAAATTATGTATGGTGGAGTTTTTTTTTATATATTAACAATTATTCTGAGTTTATTTGAACCAACATTTTTAAACTATTTTCTTTCTCTTATTTTTTTGGGTATTGGTTGGAATTTTCTTTACATTTCAGGGACAAGTTTACTTGTGACAACTTATAGTCAGCATGAAAAATTCAAAGCACAAGGATTTAATGATCTAGTGGTTTTTTCTGCAACAGCAATAGGAAGTC
This sequence comes from uncultured Pelagibacteraceae bacterium, assembly GCA_902609235.1. GTDB lineage: Bacteria > Pseudomonadota > Alphaproteobacteria > Pelagibacterales > Pelagibacteraceae > Pelagibacter. The sequence goes on along the minus strand of CACLRF010000010.1, from coordinate 28,647 downwards.
TCTCAGCAGGTATATTAATTTCAATGACTAGTTGGAAAATAATAAACTTTATGTGTATACCGTTTCTAATTTTAATCCTTTTTTCAATTATTAGAGCAGACAAAAAAAACCCCAGCAATTAAATTACTGGGGTTTTTTGAATTAAGATAAAAAATTATCTTTGTTTTTTAGTTTTGAATTTTCCGCCTTTAACTTCTTGTTCTAAGAAAGAACCTTCAGCTTCACCAACATCAGTAAATGTTACTCCAGTAGCACCTTCGTAATTAATCTTTTTACCTTTTGCAAGTAAATCCAAACCTTTCTTAAGTTCACCTGGGTAAATCTTTTTTCCAGGGGCGTTAGCAACATCCATTACATTTTTTGCAATAGATGCTCTGTCAGCAGAATTACCTGCTTGCATTGCAAGAACGATTAAAGCAGCTGCATCGTAAGACTCAGCTGTGTATGGACCAGATGCTTCTACACCTCCAGCTTTTGCAACTTCAGCAAAAATACCTGCACCTTTACCAGTAGAACCCGGCATTGATCCAAATGATTTACTTAAATCTTTACCAAAAGCATCAACTAAAGATTGACCGATCATACCATCTGATAAAACAAATTTATCAAATGCACCAGAGTCTAAAGAAGCTTGAATGATTCCTTTTCCTCCTTGGTCAAGATAACCAATAACTGCTACAGCATCACCACCAGCAGAAGCAAGAGTTGCTACTTCAGATGAGTAATCTGCTTTTCCATCTTCGTGAGCAGTTACGGTTGTAACTTTAATACCATGAGCTTCAACTGCTGCTTTATAAACATCAGCTAAACCTTTACCATAGTCATTGTTAGTATAAGTGATTGCAACACTTTTTACTTTTCTATCTTTAGTTATGTCAGCTAAGATTTGACCACCTCTAGCATCTGATGGAGCAGTTCTAAAGAAATACCCTTTATCATCTAGAGTTGTTAAACCTGGAGAAGTTGCTGAAGGTGAAATCATAACTACACCGTTTGGTACAGCAACATTTGTTGCAATAGCGCCAGTTACACCTGAACAGTCAGCTCCCATGATTGCAGCTACGCCACCTGAAATTAAACCTTCAGCTGCTGCTGTTGCTGCTGCTGAGTCAACACAAGTTGAATCTGCTCTCATAACTTCAATTTTTTTTCCACCTAATAGCGAGCCTGAGTCTGATGCTTCTTTAAAAGCAAGCTCTGCAGATGCAGCCATAGCTGGAGTTAGAGACTCAATAGGACCAGTGAATCCTAAAATAATCCCCATTTTAATATCTGCCATTACTTTTGTTCCAAAAATAGAAACAAACATAAATGCAGCGATAAATAGTTTTTTCATTATCTTCCTCTTTATTGTTAACAATTTATAAAAACTAATTTAAGTATGAATATAGTCAATATTCAATGACAAAATTATCCTATATTAGATAGGTTAATTGATGCTTATTATCTTATTGAGAAGGGGTCCAGAGACGGCTCATCTGATGTGTAGAACCAAGTGGTTTTAACTCTGGTGTAGTCTTTAATAGACTCAATTCCTGCTTCTTTTCCATATCCACTATCCTTAATACCTCCAAAAGGAGCTGATGGTGAAATTAATCTATAAGTGTTAACAAATGTTATTCCTGCTCGGATAGCATTAGACACTCTCATTCCTCTAGCAAGATCACTAGTATAAACACCAGAAGATAATCCATATTGATTATCATTCATTAATTCTATTACCTCTTTTTCAGTATCAAATTTCATTACTGATAATACAGGGCCAAAAAGTTCATTTTCAGCAGCTGGCAGATTATGATTTTCACACTCAATAATTGTTGGGGGGAAATAATAACCTTCATTTGAAAAAGGATGTCTTTTACCACCGCATTTAATTTTTCCACCTTGTTCAACAGTTAATTTAATATTTTTTTCTATTACTTCTAATTGTTTTAAGTTACTTAAGGGACCCATTTCAGTATCTGAGTCCATTGGAGTACCTATTTTAATTTTTTCTGCTCTTGATGCCAACTTATCTAAAAATTCGTTATAAATTCCTTTTTGTAAGTATAACCTTGAACCTGCTATACAACTTTGACCACTTGCTCCAAATATTCCAGCAGTTATTCCATTAATTGCATTTTCTTGTTTAGCATCATCAAAAACAGCTACAGGACTTTTTCCACCTAACTCTAAACTTACCTCAGATAAATTTTCTGCAGAGTTTCTAATTATATGTCTTGCAGTTTCAGGACCTCCTGTAAAAGCTACTTTCTCAACTAAGTTGTGAGTAGTTAAAGCTTTACCACAAGGATCTCCAAAACCAGAAACTACATTCATCACACCTTTTGGTATTCCAGTTTCTTCAACTAACTTTGCAAACTCAAACATAGTTGCTGGCGCTAATTCAGAACATTTAATTACAACTGTATTACCCATAGCTAAAGCAGGAGCAACTTTTGTTGCAGTTAAAAACATTTGAGAATTCCAAGGAATGATAGCTGCAATAACACCTATTGGAATTCTTGTTGTGATTGCTTGAATATTTGGTTTATCTATTGGAAGAACTGTTCCTTCAACTTTATCAGCTAAACCTGCATAGTAATCATAATATTCGGCAATGTATTTTGCTTGTTGATACGTTTCTCTGTACAGTTTTCCTGTATCAATTGACTCAATCTTACCTAACAATTCAGAATTTTCTCTTAGCTTATTTCCGATAGCTCTTAAATATTTCGCTCTATCTCTTGCAAGCATTTTTGGCCATTCACCTTCAAAAGCTTTTTGTGCAGCTTTTACAGCTCTATCTACATCATTTGCGCTAGCTACAGGAACCACAGCCCAGGGCTTATTATTTTCTGGATTTAAAGTTTCAAAAGTTTTTTTTGTATCAGAGTCTACCCACTGACCATTTATATACATTTGATATTTTTTTAACTCAGGCATTATTTATATGTTTCATTATTGCATTATTTACTTTGTCTGCATATTCAATAGTGCATAGATGTTTTCCATTTTTGATTTCAACATATGTTGAATTTTGTATATCTTTATTTAAATTTCTTGACATATCAGATGTAGATCCTGGATCATCTGATCCTGTTATTATTAAGGTATTTGTTTTTATATTTTTTATATTTTCAAGATTATCCTGATAGTTAGCAAACACCTCATAAGCTTTTATAAAATTTTCTTGATCGATTCCTTTCTTATTAAGAATTTTCATAAACTCATCATATAACTCAGGATTTTGCTCAAGATATTTATCTGAAAACCATCTCTTCATTGCCATTTGAGATATTGGCATATTTTTTTTTGCCAAGTTCACTCTATCGATTACATTTTGTTTTTCTTTTGCTGTCCGTTGGTATGTAGTGGATATTAGAGTTAAGGAATTTAAATAATTTTCGTATTTTGAGGCAAATTCAATTGCAATCAAAGATCCGATAGAAAAACCAATCAAATTAAATTTCTCTATCTTTAAGTTATTTACTAAATTTGACAATTGATCAGTAAAATTTTCCATTGATAAGTTTGGATCTTTAAAGGGTGTTTTTCCATGTCCTAAAAGATCGTAAGTTATAAATGATTTGTCCTTAAAAAATTCAATTTGTGGTTTCCACATTTGTTGATTTAAACCAACACCATGAATAAAGATTATTGGTAAAGAATTTTTATTATTAAAATAATAATGATTTTGATTGTTATCAAAATTGTAAGACATCAATTATTTATTTATGCCCATCTCTTTCATGTCTTGATATCTATCACCCGTTCTTGCATGAGCTCGTCCAGTTGGAGCACCTCCAATAGCAACAACTATTTCATCTTCATTAGGGGCATCGTGAATTGTAAATTCATGTGTAAGATAAAAAGGTCTTAATCCAGCATCAGTTTTATGCATCATTGGAATTGAAATTTTTGCACCTGCAGGTCCCCTGGTATTTGTAAAACTTAAATAAGAAGTTCCACCAACAGCATCTCTAAATTTATTTCCAAATCTTAAAGTATGAATAAATGCAGATGCATGTTCAATTTCACCATTCAATCCAACCATTGCAGCTTTTCCATAGGCTAAAATTTTTTCACCTGATCCAATTTCTTTTGTTAACTCTGGCACCAAAAGATCTCCTAATTGAGGTGCAAGATCTAATATTTCTGGTTTTAAATTTTCTACAAAACCTTTGCCGGCCCAAGGATTTTCTATAACAGCCGCAACCGAAACTAAGAGAACAGGATCTTTTGCTTTTTTTCCACCTTCAATAAAAGTTTTATCTACAAATTTTGTAAATTTTCTTAGTTTTAAATCCATTAACTAGCTTGCTTTTTGAATATTTCTGTCCATTGGATTTATATTTGGAATAACTTCTTCTGTAAATAATTTGATACTTCTCATACAATCCTCATGTTTGATACCTGGAAAGTTAGACCAGACTTGTAAATTTTGAAGATTTAATTCTTGCTGAAGTTCTTTTATTTTTTCTATTACAAACTCAGGTGTTCCAAATAAAAGATTTCTTTTATGAAGAAATTCATAATTTAATAAATCAAGCTTATTTTTTGTCTCTGGTAACTTTTCATCTGGATCCATATGATTTCCCAATCCTCTCCAATGACAAACCCATCTCATATAATTTACAATATGTTCTCCAGCCATTTTTTCAGCCTCTTCCATAGTTTCTGCAACAAACATATCTCTAACCAAACTTATACCTTCACCTAGGGGTACATCTCTATTTTCAGCTTTAGATTTTGCCTCTTTATAAATTTCAAATCTTTTTTTTAAGGCTTTTACAGTTGGTATCCACATAATTGTATTAAGACCATTTTCTGCTGCCCACTGAATTGATCTTTCTCCATCAACTACTTGTGATATAGGTGGAAAAGGTTTCTGATAAGGTTTTGGTAATACAGATATTTGTTTTAATTCGTTAGTTTTTAAATCGACAATATTTTCTTTTGGAGGACTCATATCGTGTTGCCAAATAAAATTAGGAGATGGATAGGTATAAAATTCTCCTTGATGAGAAAAGAACTCTTCAGACCATGCTTTTTTCATTATGTCTAATGTTTCTGAAAATAGTCTAAAATTTTTCGCTTGGTCTTTTAAGTCAGCTTCTTTATTCATGTTGATTGCTTCTCTACCATAAACACCCCTACCAATACCCACTTCAACCCTTCCTTTTGACATTTGGTCAAGCGTTGCAATATCTTCTGCAAGTCTAATGGGATTGTGAAATGTAATTACGTTACAAGCTTGCCCCAAACGTATATTTTTAGTTCTTGCAGCAGCATCTGTACACATCATTAGTGGATTAGTACAAGACTCCATTCCTTCATGGTTAAAATGATGTTCAGTATACCAAATAGAATTCCAATTATTTTTGTCACAATATTCTGTGATCTCCCTAGCTTCTTCTAAAAGCTGGGTATAAGGTTTTTTATCCCAATTAGTAGTATTACAAAAATATCCAAAGTTCATAAAGCCTCCTTTAAAAGTTAATTTAAAGACGACCGATCCCACTTTCGTAAATCTATGAATTTATCGACGAGTTATGTATCGCTTTATATATAAACCTTATAATTACTAACGTTGATATTCAATAAATTTCTTCAAGGATTTATTAAGAAATTTCTCATAAATTTGACCATTATTTTTGAATTTACTTCCATTAAAAAATGATTGGTTCATATTGAAATCATATGAAGGTTCAAAGAAAAAAGGAACAGATAGTCTCTTACTTTTATTCCACAAAACTCTGTGATTAGTTGCTTTAAATTTACCTTTGCTCAGAAACTCTAATGCTCTTCCAGTATTTACTACTAAAGCCTTTTTATTGAATGGTACATCATACCATTTTTTATTTTTTCTATTTTGTACTTGCAATCCACCTTTTCTATCTTGATAGAGAACTGTAAATATCCCACTATCTACATGTGTTTCACAACCAAGAGCAACTCCATCTTGTTTTGATATTTCAACTGGTTCTGTTTGGTTTGGATAATAATTAAATCTTAATGTACTTAATGTTTTTAATCTTGAAAAAGCTAAACTAGAAATATCAGGATTTTTTTTATTAAGTTTTATTAAACTTTTAAACAATGTCTCACTCAATCCATAAATATTATCAAAATATTTGTTTAAAATTTTAATTGAGTTTTTATTTAGACATTTCCCCAGATTAAGATACTCTACGTATTGATTATTTAGATTTGAGGAATATTTTTTAGTTACCTTTAAATCACCTATATCTAGACCTTCTTTTCCATTCACATCATCAGGAAAATATCCTCTGTATAGATTTTTATTTTTTTTATTCCATTTTTTGGGTGATAATTTCCTCTTATTGCTATCTGGTAAATTAAAAAATTTATTGCCAACACCACATGTTTTTTTAATCATTTTTAAATTAATTCCATGACCTGTAATTTGAAAAAAACCAACTTTGATACAAGCTTTTTCAATTTCTTTAATTGTTTTAAATGCTCTCTGAGTTTCAAAATTATTTTTAATTAGTGAAGATATATTGATGGTTGGTATATATTTTTTAGTCATCTTCTTACTGGTGTTTCTGTTGCAATATATTGATCTCTAGCTTTTTCTCTTAAATAAATATAAATCCCAGCTGCTATAATACAAGCTACTCCAAAAAATGTTCTTCCTGATGGAATTTCATTAAATAAGAAATATCCAGGGATCATAGACATTATAATTAATGAATATTCAAATAGAGAAACCACAGAAGGTGAAGCAACAATGTATGCAGAAAATATACAGACAAATGCTATTGATGCACTTGATGAACCTTCTCTTAATGCAACGACAATTTCTTTTACTCCACTATCTTTTAAATTTAATGCATGAGCGTGTCCTTGGCTACCATAACCAAAAATAGCAATTTTTTTACTCTTAATCAGGTTTACATCTGCATCTTTTTCATAAAACATTTTCATATCGTCTCTCCTATTAAATTAATTAAATATTTTAGCACCTCTGGTCATAGCTACTGCCCCTGTTCTCGAAGTACTTATAAGTCCCAAAGGCTTTAATTTTTTATTCATTACATCAATTTCTCTTCTTAAAGCGGTTATTTGAATTACTGCTGAAGATTTTGTTTCATCTAATATTACGGGGTTAAATTTTTTACAAGCATTTAAGCATTTTTCAATTTTATTTCTTTTTCCTACTACTTTAAATAAAGCCATTTCCTTAAATATTACGTCTTTGTCTTCTCTTTTAAACTCAGCAACTTTATGAACAGGCACTAATTTAGTTAATTGAAGTCTTATTTGATCAATTACTTGAGGTGTACCAGTGGTAACAATTGTTATTCTTGAAATATTTTTATCTGCATCAACCTCAGCAACAGCTAATGACTCTATGTTATATCCTCGACCAGAAAAGAGACCAACTACTCTTGCGAGAACTCCAGCCTCATTATCTACCCAAACAACAAAAATGTATGTATCTGGTTTTTGTTTCTTCGTAGGTACGCTATAAGCTGATTTTGATTTCGGCATTATAATTAGACTAAGGCTTTGCCTTTTCCTTTAATTTTATTTTCCTCTTTATCATTTGGACCTAGGATCATTTGGTTATGAGGTTTTCCAGACGGAATCATTGGGAAGCAGTTCTCGTTAGGATCAACATGACAATCAAATATAACAGGCCCATCGTAATCAATCATTTCTTGGATCTTATAATCAAGATCAGCTGGGTTATCTGCTTTAAGGCCTTTGCATCCATATGCTTCTGCCATTTTCATAAAATCAGGTAATGCTTCGGAATAACTTTCAGAATAATTTTTTTCATGCAGTAATTCCTGCCATTGTCTTACCATTCCCATATATTGATTGTTTAAAATAAATATTTTTATAGGAAGATTGTATTGAACTGCGGTAGACATTTCTTGCATAGTCATTAAAACTGAAGCTTCGCCAGCAATATCAATTACTAATTTTTCAGGATGAGCAATTTGAACACCAACGGCTGCTGGTAATCCATACCCCATGGTTCCTAAGCCACCAGATGTCATCCATCTATTTGGTTTATTAAATTTATAATGTTGAGCAGCCCACATTTGATGCTGTCCAACTTCGGTAGTAACATAAGTATCTTTATTCTTTGTTAATTCATAAAGTCTTTGAACGGCATGTTGAGGCTTTATACTTTCATCGCTATTTACAAAATTAAGAGAGTCTTTTTCTCTCCATTTTTCGATTTGTTCCCACCACTTAGCTATATTTGATTTGTTTGATTTGCTATGACCATTTTTTCTTTTAGAAATTGTCTTATTAATTTTACTGATGACACTCGTAACATCTCCAACTATTGCAAGATCCACCTTAATAATTTTATTAATCGATGATGGATCTATATCAATATGAACCTTTTTTGAATTTGGTGAAAACTCATCTATTTTTCCAGTAATACGATCATCAAATCTTGCACCAATATTAATTAAAAGATCACAATCATGCATAGCATTATTTGCTTCATAAGTACCATGCATACCAAGCATTCCTAAAAATTGATTATCATCTCCAGGATACGCACCCAATCCTTGAAGTGTAGAGGTTATAGGAAAACCAGTTAGCTCAACAAATTCTCTTAGAGCCTGACTTGCTTTTGGACCAGAATTAATTACTCCTCCACCACTATAGATGATTGGTTTTTTAGACTTGCTTAATAATTTTACCAATTCATCAATTTGATTTTGAGAAAATTTATTATGAGATTTTCCATTTAATTTTTTTTCTTTATTTGGTTTTTTGTATTTTGTTTTTGCAAATTGAATATCTTTTGGAATGTCAATTAAAACTGGTCCAGGTCTTCCTGTTGTTGCAACTCTAAAAGCTTCATGAATAACATTCGAAAGTTCGCTAACTTCTTTAACTAACCAATTGTGTTTCGTGCAAGGTCTTGTAATTCCTGTGGTATCGCATTCTTGAAAAGCATCTGTTCCAATTAAATGTGTTGGAACTTGACCAGAAATGCAAACCAATGGAACAGAATCCATATACGCATCGGTTAATGCTGTAACTACATTAGTAGCTCCAGGACCTGATGTAACTAAAACAACACCAGGTTTTCCTGATGACCTTGCATAACCTTCAGCTGCATGACCAGCACCTTGTTCGTGTCTAACCAAAATATGTTTTATGGAAGGATGATTTTTTAATTCATCATAAATTGGCAATACTGCGCCACCTGGATAACCAAAGATATGCTCTACCTTTTGATCTTCAAGACATTTAAATACAATTTCTGCTCCACTTAATAATTTTGGCATTATGCAATCTAGCTGAAGTTGTGCTGATTGGTCAAGTTTAAGAATGAAAATTTTAAATTTTTTTTAAAAATTTATTTATGTCTTTTGGCTTTAACTTTATCCAATTCATCATGTTCCCTCTAGCCCAAGTGCTCTGTCTTTTGGCGTATTGTCTAGTTTTTATGGCTATTTTTTCTTTAATTTCCTTTAAATCTTTTTCTTTATTCAAATAATCATTAATCTCCATCACCCCTATAGCTTTGTTGACACTTTTATCTTTTCTAACGTTTAATTTAATGAAATTTTTAACTTCTTTAATTGCTCCGTTTTCAATCATCTCCTCTGTTCTTAAATTGATACGCTCAATTAATTCATGCCGAGGGTATTCAATATAAAATTTATAAAAATCATTTTCTAAAAAATTTGACTTTGTATTTTTAAACCATTCATTAAGAGATTTATTTGTGAATTTTTTTACTTCATAGGCTCTGATTGATCTTTGAGTATCAGTAGGATTTATTTTTCCTAATGATGATGGATCTAATTTTAATAGTTTTTCATAAAATTTCTTTTGTCCAATTCTTTTTTGCAAATCTCTGATTTGAGTTCTAAATTTTAATGATATATTTGGTATTTTTACTAAACCATCAGTTAAAGCTTTAAAGTATAAGCCTGTACCTCCAACAAGAATTGGAGTTTTTTTTCTTTTTTGAACTTCACTAATTTTTTTGATTGCTAACTTCAGCCAATCACCTGTAGAGAAATTTTTTGTTACATTGTGAAAACCATATAAGTGATGTTTTATTTTCTGATATTTTTTTGGGTCTGGTCTAGCTGACAAGATTTTAAGCTCCTTGTATATTTGCATGCTATCTGCATTAATAATCTCTCCATCAATTTTTTTTGCAACTTTAATTGCAAAACTTGATTTTCCTGATGCTGTGGGTCCAGATATTAATATTATCTTGGATTTTAAATCCATTATTAGTCTAGCTTAATGCCAATGTATCGTCTTTGATTTTGATTATTATAGATTGCGAGTAAAACTGTCTTTTGATTAGAATTAAGAACTTCTTTGGTAATATCTATTAAGTCATTAGCTGATCTGATTTTTTTCTTCTGGGCTTCAATAATAATATTGTTAAGCTCTATTGAATTTGCTACAGGGCTGTTGTTTGCAATTTTTGTTATCACAAGTCCTGTTATTTGATTTGGTAAATTTCTATTTTTAATATCTTCTTTAGTTAATGGTCTAACTGCAATTTTTAGACTTTCGATTATTTCTTCATTATTTTGTTTTTGAGTTTCTTGATTTTTACTTATTTTAAAATCATCTGAAGTTTCTAATCTTCCTAAAATAACATTTTTAATAATCTCTTTTTTATCTCTCCAAACTTTAACTTCAACTTTTTTTCCAACTTCTGTTCTTGCTACTATAGCTGGAAGTTCTTTCATTTGGTTTATTTTTTCTCCATTAAATTCTAAAATAATATCGCCAGCTTGTATTCCTGCTTTTTCTGAAGGACTATTTTCAGCAACGCTTGCAACAAGCGCTCCTCGCGCTTTGTCTAATTTTTCAACTTCAGCAATTTCTTTTGTTACATCTTGAATTCTAACACCCAGCCATCCTCTTTTTGTTTCGCCAAATTCAATTAATTGTTTAATTACAATTTGTGCACTATTGGATGGAATAGAAAATCCAATTCCAATAGATCCATTACGTCCAAGAATTGCTGTATTAATTCCAATTACATTTCCTTCCATATCAAACAAAGGACCACCAGAATTTCCAGAATTTATTGATGCATCTGTTTGTATAAAATCTTCATATCTTGATAAACCAATTGATCTATTTCTCGCAGATATTATTCCTGCAGTGACTGTACCACCTAAACCAAATGGATTTCCAATTGCTAACACCCAATCTCCTATTCTTGCTTTATCAGAGTCTCCAAATGCAACTGGGGTAAACTTTTCATCTGTTTCTAATTGTAGAACCGCAATATCCATAAGTGGGTCAGCGCCTAAAACCTTTGCTTTAAATTCTTTATCACCATTAACTCTAACAATAATGTCGTCAGCATCTTGGATAACATGATTATTTGTTACTACAATTCCTTTCTCATCAATTATAAAACCAGAACCTAGTGCAGCTGATTGTCTTTCTTGAGGTGTCCCAAATTCTTTAAACATATCCTCAAAAGGAGATCCTGGGGGAAATTGAAAAGGAAATGGATTGGTGTTAGTTACCACAGTTGTTGTAGTAGAAATATTCACTACAGATGGCATTAATTTTTCTGCAAGATCTGCAAACGAAGCAGGAACTGGTTTAGAGTTTACATTTATAGAAAAGCCAAATGATATAACCAGCGTTAAGAATATAAGTTTAATCTTATTCATATTAGCTCTTAATCAAATAAATAATTATAAAACCTATCAATGCAAAAATAAGTCCACCTGATCTAAGATGGCTATCTTTAACAAGTTCTAATCTTTTCAACATACTTTTCATTTTTGCTGGAAATAAGGCGTACAAAATTCCTTCAATAAATAAGAAAAGACCAAAAGCTATAACTAGCTCACGCATTTAAGAATTATTGTTGGATTTCAGGTTTTATATTTCCAAAAAATTTAAAAAATTCACTATCAGGTGATAAAATTAAAGAAGTTTCACCGCCAATAAGAGCTTTTTCATATGCCTGCATAGCTCTGTAGAAGGCAAAAAATTCTGGATCTTGACCAAAGGCGTCAGCAAATATTTTATTTCTTTGTCCATCACCTTGCCCTTTCATAATCTCAGATTGTTTTTGAGCATCTGCTAAAATTACAGTAACTTCTTTGTCTGCAGTTGATGTAATTGTAACTGCCATCTCTGCACCCTTTGCTCTAAATTCTTTTGCTTCTCTTTCCCTTTCAGTCTGCATTCTTCTATAAATTGCATCACTGTTTGCTTGAGGAAGATCCGCTCTTTTAATTCTTACATCAACAATGTTTATTCCAAAATTTTGTGCTTCGTTATTAACGCCTTCTTTAATTAAAGACATTTGCTTAGATCTGTCTTTAGATAATAATGTTTGTAATTCCTCTTGACCTAATACATTTCTAATTCTTGAATTTATAATTGTTGATAATCTCGATCTTGCAACTCTCTCATTCCCAACTGAAATGTAAAATTTTAATGGGTCCACAATCTGAAATCTTGCAAATGCATCAACAATTAAACGTTTCTGGTCTGATGCAATTACCTCTTCCGGCGGAGCATCTAAATTTAAAATTCTTTTATCTAAATAAACTACGTTTTGAATAAATGGAATTTTAAAGTTCAATCCCGGCTTCATTATAATTCTTTTTGGATCACCAAATTGAAGAATAATTGCTTGGTTAACCTCTTTAACTATAATTACTGATAAAAAAGCTACAACACCAATTGCAACTAATACTCCTGCTAATATTTTTCCACCTTTCATCTTAATTTGTCGCTTTCTTTTTTAGTTCAGGTAAAGGTAAATATGGAACTACACCTGAACCTGCATTTTTTTCTATAATTACTTTATCTATATCAGCTAATACTTTTTCCATAGTCTCTAGATACATTCTCTCTTGAGTAACTGCTTTTGCATTCTTATATTCACTATAGATAGCTATAAATCTGCTTGCTTCACCCTCAGCTTTTGCAACAACTTCTTTTTTATAAGCTTCTGCAGCTTGTAAAATTTTTTGCGCTTCCCCTCTTGCTCTTGGAATCACATCGTTAGCATAAGCTTCAGCCTCGTTTTTAGATCTTTCCATATCTGCTCTTGCAGCCTGTACATCTCTAAATGCATCAATTACTTGATCAGGTGGGTCAGCTTTTTGAGTTTGAACTTGTGTAATTTGAATTCCACTTTCATAATCATCTAAAATTGTTTGAATAATTTCTTGAGTTTCAAGCTCAATTTTAGACCTTCCTTCCGTCAAGATTGGTTGAATATCACTTTTAGCAATAACCTCTCTCATAGCAGTCTCAGCTGCTGCTTTTACAGTACCTTCAGGGTCTTGAATTTTAAATAAAAAATTACCTGCATCTTTAATTACCCAAAATACTGAAAAGTCTATATTTACAATATTTTCATCCCCAGTTAACATTAAACTTTCTTGTGGAACATCAGCAACTCCACCACCTGTAGAAAAACCACTGTCTCTCTCAGATCTAAAACCAATATCCATTCGGTTTACCTTAGTGACTTTTGGAGTTTGCACAGTTTCAACTGGAAAAGGAATATGATAATTCAAACCTGGTTGGGTTGTTTTAATAAATTTACCAAATCTTAATACTACACCTTGTTCATCTGGCAGTACTCTATAAAGTCCGCTAGCTAACCATACAAAAACTAAAACCAATAAAATTAAACTTATTGATTTTCCTCCTGAAGTTTTTCCACCAGGTAAAAATCTTTTAATTTTATCTTGAAGATCTCTAATTAATTCATCGATATTTGGTGGTGTAGGACCTCTACCCGATCCATTTCCACTTCCGCCTCCTGGAGGTGTACCCCATGGACTTTGACCTTTAAAATCGTCAGACATATGCCAAAGTATATAGTGTCTTTATTATAAAAAACAAGTAATGATACTTTTATGACCGATAAAAAACCTGAACTTAGTGCCGCAATGAAAAGTAAGTTAGAGCCTAGAAAATTCACTAAAAATCCTATTCTTGGAACTAAGTTTACAATTGCAATCTCTAGTGCAAAAGGGGGTGTTGGTAAATCTACATTTGCAACGAATCTTGCTTTAGCGCTAAAGAAAATTGGATGCAAAGTGGGTCTTTTAGATGCAGACATTTATGGTCCATCTATTCCAAAGATGTTTGATATTAATGAAAAACCAAAAAGTGATGGCCAAAAATTAGATCCAATAAGCAAATATGGGATTCAATGTATGTCTATTGGTTTTTTAGCTGATCAACAAACTCCAATGATATGGCGTGGTCCTATGGTAACAAGTGCTATTAAAACGTTTACTCAGAAAGTAAATTGGAAAGATTTAGATTTTATTATCGTTGATATGCCTCCAGGAACTGGCGATACTCAACTTACATTTTCTCAAGAAATAAAAATGGATGGTGCAATAATTGTAAGTACTCCTCAAGAAGTAGCTCTTTTAGACGTTAAAAGAGGAATTAAAATGTTTGATAAACTTGGTGTTAAGATTTTGGGTTTAGTTGATAACATGAGTTTTTTTATTGGAGACGATGGAAAAAAATATAAAATTTTTGGAGAAGGTGGAGTTAAAAAAACTGCGGAGGAATTTAAAAAAGAATTTTTAGGTGAGATTCCAATTAATTCAGAAATCGGTAAAAATGGAGACGAAGGAAAGCCAATTGTTGAAAGTAACCCACAACATGAAATTTCTAAAATATATTTAAATTTTGCTGAAAAAATTAAATCAACTTATCTTTAAGATCAAAAGCAGTCATTAATTCATTCCACTCTCTTTTAGACAGGCCAGAACTTTCAACATCTACGTTCTCACCTTTAATGAGTTTTTGAATAATTAACTTTCCTTTTGCAGAAACCTCAGTGCCACCAACTCTATAATCCATAAAAGCATCATAAGTTGTGGGAACCCACTTTTTTACGGTATCCAGCATTATGTCGGCATAAACTCTAATTTCATATTGAGCATGACTATCAGCTCTTAATCTTAAAAAATTCATTAAGTTTAATAAATCAGTTTTCCAGTACCATTGAGTATAGGTATTTAGTGTTAAATTCATTCTTGCAAGTTCTCTCGCTAAGCCTTTTTTGTTTTCGTCAATAGTTGATCCATCAAATTTTTCATTGAGCATAGTCTCATAATTATCATAAGTTCTCTCTGCATCACTTTTTAAAAGTTCCAAAACTTCCTCTGCCTGTTGTCCTTCTAAGACATCTCCTCTACCCTGTCGGTTACTAGTTGATTGAGCAGCTAAATTTTCTTGTGATGGCAAATAAAATTCTTTGTCTAAAATTGAATATCTAGCAGAATATTCATTAACATTTGCAGTTCTATGTCTAATCCATTGTCTTGCAATAAATATTGGAAGCTTAACATGATATTTAATTTCACACATTTCGAATGGAGTGCTGTGCCAATGCCTCATCAAATATTTTATTAAACCTTTGTCAGTTGAAACTTGTTTGGTTCCTTTTCCGTACGATACTCTTGCTGATTGAACTATGGATGTGTCATCACCCATATAATCAACAACTCTTACAAAACCATGATCCAGCGCTGGAATTGCTTCATATAGTATTTTTTCAAGCTCAGGAGCAGTAACTCTTTTTGTTTGATTACTTTGAGATTGTTGATTTTTTATTTCCTCATGTTGTTCCTTAGTTAATTTCATGATTGTTATTGAATCTGTTGTAATTACTTTTATATTAATAATGTTGGTTTTCCAACTACGACGATAAACGAATTTCGTAATAACCATTGCGGACGTGGGGGCAGTACCCACCACCTCCACCATTACAACTTATGGGGGTGAACTAGATTCGACGGGTGACTAAAGGCTATTCTTTCGTTCGGGATTGTTCCACCGTAACGGGCTAATTTATAATTGCTAACGAAAGTTACGCACTTGCTGCCTAATTAACTTAGTTAATTAAGCAAACGGGGTCTGGGGCACCTGGCAACAGAACGCCCCTACTCATTTGTTAATTTAGTTTGCAGTATCAACGTTATTTGAAAAATACAACTGAGTTGGTCGGCCTGTGGTCGGCATTAAAACTTTTTCTTCTTTAATTTGCAATACTCAAGCAAATAAGTTTGTAGCTCGAAGTATTTAGTTCCATCACTATAGTTCATCACTGGATATCTAATATTTTTATTATATTCCATTCTTAGTATCATCCGACCTACTGCTTCAACTCTGTTTAAATAAATGATTAAGGATAAATCTCTTAACAAAGGATCTTCATCTTGATACTTTTCTGATAATGCGACTAAAGTACTATCCGTTGTGCTAATATTTTTGTAAGGTCTCATGGCATAATTTATAAACGAGACTGGTTGATACTTTTTATAAAAATCCATGTAGTTATCTGTTTTTTTTCCATTTCTATAATTATCAAATATTTTTTTTACCGAGAAGTATGAAGAACCAGGTCTTAAATTTTGCAATTTTACAATTTTAGAAATATCTCCCATCCAGCTGATACGTACATCTTTTTTATTAAATTTAATGTCAACTGGCCCAATATCTTCTGTACCTCTTGAATGTCCTACAGCTACCTGGCAACTAACAGTTATAGTGTGTTCATTAGTATGATCTGCAATTGAGTTATTAAAACTTGCAAATAATCCCAAAACCATAGCCCCTAAAAGTTTTTTCATTTATGCTTATCTCTAAACTTCTGATTTATATTATCCATATAAACCCTAATCTTTTCTCTCTCAGTAACTTCTCTTCCTTCTTTTAATTGCTGAGCTAATTTCTTCTTTTTATATGAATAATAAATTGGCATAACGATTGATAGACCAACTATAATTATTGCTAATATTATTTGCCAAGTTTCCATTATTTATTTGCAAAATACCATACTGAAAAAGTTAATTCCACAATGATTAACGCTTCAATCATTTGACTGGTGCTGGTAATAATAATTTTTCTTCTTTTATCTCAAATATTCCTATTACAGAAAACATTAGTGAAGCAATAAGATAGACACCAACGACTTGTCCTACTACTGGAAGTGCTAACACCGATAATAACATGATTATTTTTGCTGCTTTAATTCCAGTTATTTTTGCTGACATATATATAAATTGTTTTTTTGAGATTTCTTTTTTTTTATATCTTTTATGTAATCCATAAACTACAAACGATGCAGCAATAATTGTAAGTGGAGGTGATGTCTCAACAATTTTAGATAAAGTGCTCTGATCCATTTCTATCAGTTTATCGAGAAATTTATCAACATTCACAGACAGCTCTTTATCGCTTACTCCTGAGCTTTCGAATCCAAGTTTATCAGCCATTTCGGTATTTACTTTTAAACTACCCTCAGACCCAGGATATTTTTCAATCCAATTATTTATATGATCTGAATTTAATGTTGTTTTTAACTGCTCCCACTTTTGTTCACCTGTTTCTAAATTTATAGTCAGAACATCAAACTGGGGATTGTTGGTATCTTCAGGCATAAATGCAAAAACAGTATCACCATCCTCGTTTTCAGTTTTTACATAAATTAGTTCGTGAGCAATTCCTTTTATATTATTTGCAGCTCCCATTAAGGATTCTGTCCCTTTTGCGGCTGTTATTTTTGCAAATTCAATAGCGCTGTCTAAATCAGTTATCTTATTTGATGATCTTATCATTGCTTCAAGTATAATATTATCTTCCTCTGTTACTATTTTTTGACCACCTCTCAATTTATGCATAACTGATATTACTGCTAATTCATCAATATTTTTTTGTACAAACTCTTTTGCTTTAGGTTTGTAATTTTTCATTTCTTCTCTTGCTTCATTTGTTTTCTTTTTAATCTCATCCTTGCTAAAATTTTTCTTTGCATCTTTTCTGGCTTGCTTAAACGCCTTAATTAAATCTTCTTTAGTAATTTTTTTTCCCTCAGTTTTAGCCACAAAGTAGTAATTCATTACTTTCCCAATTGCATAAGTTAGAACAAACACTAAAGGTATAGTTGTTATCGCACCTAAAAAGGGTAAGACAGTCTTATACAAACCTATTGCAGTTTGTTGTGCCAAGTAAGCTAATCCAATTAGGCCTAAAATTTCTTTACAAATTTGAGACATAGAAAATTTGTATCCTCTTGCCTCTGCAATAAGAGTTCCCATATAAAGTTGTATTGGTGTTAAAATAAAAATATCTGCAAATGGTATTGGTTGAACAGCAACTGCTGCACATATACCTGAAAATCTTACAAGTAATTTATCAACTTTCTGATCAGGTGGAATATTTAACTTATTAATTCCATAGGTGTTATCTTTAACAAACTTTAATGGATCCATGATCAAAGGTTATCAAATCCTATACCCTGTGACGACCAGATTTTTGGTCGGCCTATGGTCGGCATTATTCTGTAATTTGTGTGATTTGATTATTGCTGATTGTTGCAATATAAGGATTATTGAAACAAAGTTCGGGGCACCTGGCAACAGAACGCCCCCTACTTAATTTAATTTTTTTTTAATTTCAGCTTGAGCGGCAGCCAACCTCGCAACAGGAACTCTATAAGGTGAACAAGAAACATAATTCAATCCTGCATTAGAACAAAAGGATATACTACGAGGGTCTCCTCCATGCTCTCCACAGATACCTAGTTTTAGATTTTTGTTTTGTTTCCGCCCTTTTTCTACTGCTATTTCAACTAAATCTGAAACTCCTTCATCTATTGAAACAAAAGGATCAACAGAAAATATTTTGTTTTCTAAATAATCATTTAAAAATTTACCACTATCATCTCTACTGATCCCAAAAGTAGTTTGAGTTAAATCATTTGTTCCAAAACTAAAGAATTCTGCATGCTTAGCGATCTCCTTTGCTTTTATTGCCGCTCTAGGTAATTCAATCATCGTTCCTACTAAAAACTCTATTTTCAATTTATTTTCTTGTTGAACTTGACTAGCAGTTCTAATTACTAATTCTTTCATTATTTTAATCTCAGCCTCTGTAGATACTAAAGGTATCATTATTTCAGGAAATGCAGATTTAATTTTATTTTTTTTAAGGTAAACCAAAGCTTGAAATATTGCTTTGCATTGCATTTCATAAATTTCAGGAAAAGATATTCCTAGACGACATCCTCTATGACCTAACATAGGATTTTGCTCATGGAGTTCTTCAATTCTTGACTCAACCTCTTTAATTGGAAGATTAACTATACTAGCAACCTCATTAATTTCCTTTTCTGTACGTGGTAAAAATTCATGTAACGGTGGGTCCAACAATCTAATTGTGACTGGTAATCCACTCATGATTTTAAAAATGTCTATAAAATCTTTTCTTTGATGCGGTAACAGTTTTTGTAATGCTATTGCTCTGTCTTCTTTTGTTTTAGATAATATCATTTCTCTTACAGATAAAATCCGTTCTTCATCAAAAAACATATGTTCAGTTCTGCATAATCCAATACCCTCTGCACCAAAATCTTTTGCTGTTTTGGTATCTTTTGGAGTTTCAGAATTTGTTCTTACTTTTAATTTTCTAAAACTATCTGCCCAAAACATTAGCTTGGAAAAATCACCAGATATTTCAGGCTTCACAGTTGAAACACTTCCAGCGATAATTCTTCCAGTTGATCCATCAATAGTGATTACGTCTCCCTCTTTAATCTCCATTGAAGAAGTTTTAAAAGATTTATTTTCATAATTTATATCAATTTCACTTGATCCTGATACACATGGTCTTCCCATACCTCTTGCAACAACAGCTGCATGACTTGTCATTCCTCCTCTAGCAGTCAAAATTCCTTTAGCAGCATGCATTCCTTGTATATCTTCTGGAGAGGTCTCTACTCTAACCAAAATTGTATCTTGCATCATTGCGGTTAATCTTTCAGCTTCTTCTGATGTAAATACAACTTTACCGCTGACTGCACCCGGTGATGCTGGCAATCCATTTGCTATTACATTAATTGAGCTTTTTTCATTCAAAGTAGGGTGCAAAAGTGCGTCTAAAGAATTTGGGTCAATTCTTAATACAGCTTCCATTTTAGAGATTAATTTTTCTTTAACCATATCAACTGCGATCTTGACTGCTGATTTTGCTGTTCTTTTTCCTGATCTTGTTTGCAGCATCCATAGTTTACTATTTTCAACTGTAAACTCTACATCTTGCATATCTTTGTAATGCATCTCTAATTTTTTCAAAATTTTTTGAAGTTCTTTAAAGACTTTAGGCATAGACTCTTCCATTGATAATTCTTTTACTTTAGCGTCTCTCCTAGCTTTTTTTGTTATGTATTGAGGTGTCCTTGTACCCGCTACAACATCCTCTCCTTGCGCATTAATTAAATACTCACCATATATTTCATTTGATCCATCTGATGGATTTCTTGTAAACACAACTCCTGTTGCACAATCATCACCCATATTTCCAAAAACCATTGATTGAACATTTACTGCAGTTCCCCACTCGGCTGGGATTTGATTTAGTTTTCTGTAAACTTTTGCTCTATTACTTTCCCACGATAAAAATACTGCACTTATTGCTCCCAGCAATTGTTCATGAACATCTTGGGGAAAATCTTTTTTTGCCTTTTCTCTTACTGTTCTTTTAAAATCTTCAATTAATCCATCCCAATCACTTTCATCTAAATCTGTATCTAACAAAACACCTTTCGTAAGTTTATAATTTTCAATTAATTCCTCAAAATAATAAGCTTCTACACCCATTACAACATTACCGTACATTTGAATGAATCTTCTATAACTGTCTTTGGCAAATCTTCCATTTGAAGTTTTAATTGCTAAAGCTTTGACTGTTTTATCGTTTAGACCAAGATTTAAAATAGTATCCATCATACCTGGCATTGATACTCTTGCACCAGACCGCACAGACAACAAAAGTGGATTTTTTAAGTCCCCAAATTTCTTAGAAACATCTTTTTCGATTAATTTTAATTCTTTTTTAATTTGAGAAATTAAATTTTTATTTAATTTTTTTTTATCCTTATAAAAAATTTCACAAACTTTTGTAGATATTGTAAAACCAGGGGGCACTGGAAGACCCATTCTTCCCATTTCAGAGAGATTAGCACCTTTTCCTCCTAAAAAGTTTTTAGGACTTTTAATTTTTTTACTATCCTTAGAATTAAAGTTTAATATAAGTTTTTTCATTAATGGGAGTCGATTAGAGAAAAATTAACATAATTATTGAACGTTTTACACATCATTTGGATTAGTTCCAGCCTATTCTTCTTTACGACTGGATCATCCTCGTTCACAATTACATTATCAAAAAAGTCAAAAACCTCTCTTTTAACACTAGCTAAATTGTCCAATGTTTGAACATAATTTTCATCTTTATTAATGCCTGAAAAATATTTCCTTAATTCACTAATTTTTTTAAATAGGTTTTTTTCTAACTCAGTTTTAAAAATACCAGGGTCAGTTGTATTTGATAATTCTATTTTATTTTTTTTTAATTCACCGTCTAAAATGTTTGAGGCTCTTTTATAGCTTGCAATAATATCTAAACCATCTGGTTTATTAATAATTTTATTTAAATGTTTAGCTTTATTAAAAATAATAACAGATTGATCTAAATTAAAAGAACTGGTTGATGCTTGAACTATATCATTTCTAATATTTTCTTCCTTCATGTGGTATTTTAATCTATCCATTAAAAAATCTGATAACTCATTTTGTAAAGATTTATTATCAATTTCAAAACCTTGATCTAAATAGAGGCTTAAAGAATAATTAATTAAATCTTTCACTTTAAAATCTTTTTTATTTTCAACTATTATTCTTATTACTCCTAATGCCAATCTTCTTAGAGCATATGGATCTTTAGAACTTGTTGGCTTTTGATTTAAACCAAAAAAACCAACTAAAGTGTCTATCTTATCAGCCAAAGAAAGGGCTATGCTAAATGGTTTTTTTGGGACTCTTGAGCCTGATCCTGTGGGTAAATATTGCTCTCTTATGGCCAGAGCCAAATCTTTATCAAAACCTTGTGCAATAGCAAAATAACCTCCCATCACACCTTGTAATTCTGGGAATTCACCCACTAGCTCTGATAACAAATCAACTTTACAAATTGATGCTGATAATTCAACTTTTTCTTTACTGATTAAAAGTTCATCAGATATCATTCCACCCAATTTTCTCATTCTTTGAGCTTTATCAAAATAACTTCCTAATCCTCTAAAATAATTTATTGATTTTAATTCAGTAACTTTTTTTACCATATTTTGAGATTTGTCTTTTTTCCAAAAAAATTCTGCGTCACTTAATCTTGCTTCGACCACTCTTTCATTTCCTAATTTAATTAATCCCTTTTTATCCTTTTTGTTTGCAACTACTAAAAACTCATTAGTAATATTTTCTTTATTATCAAATATAGGGAAATATTTTTGATGGTGTTGCATGGTAATAATTAATATTTCTTCTGGAATATTCAAAAATTTCTTATCAAATTCACAAAGAAGGATATTTGGTTGATCTGTTAAATCTACAACCTCATTAAGCAATCTAGGATTATGTTGAATCTTAATATTTTTATTTTTTAATATATTGTTGAATTTTTTTTCTATTAACTTTTTTCTTTCGTTGTGATCAACGATAATGTCAATTTTTTTAAAAAAACTTTTATAATTTTTAAATTCTGAAAATGACTTTTTATTTTCCTCAAATTCTTTATCAACAAAAGTTGAGTTAGAAGATGTTAGGTGATGAAAATCAAAATTTAATTTTTTTTTATCAAATACAGCTAGAATTGATTTTAACGGTCTCCCCCAATTTAGGTCAAAAGTTCCCCAATACATTGATTTTTTCCATTGAATTTTACTTAACAATATTGGGATAAATTCCTCTAGCAATTCATGTGTATGCAATTTTTTTGATTTTGTCTTGAAAAAATAAAATTCTCCTTTATCGGTTTTTTTTTGGTAGAGATCCTTTTTTAATATTTTATTTGACTTAACAAACCCTTCTAGTGCTACCTCTGGTGACTTGATATTTGGACCTTTAATCTCCACAGATTTTAGTACAACATTTTTTTGAACTCCTTCAAACAATACCACTAGTCTGTTTGGTGTTGAGTATGATGAGCTTTTTTTAAATAAAATTGATTTTTCTAAAAAAAAATCGATAAAACTTTTAAGTAAGTCCTCCCTTAAATTTTGTTGAAGATTTGAGGGTATTTCCTCACTAAATAATTCTAAAAAAAACTCTGACATTATTTTTGACTATCTAACCAAACGCCTGCTGCAGATTTTGTAATATCTCTTATTCTAGCAATATAACCTGCCCTTTGTGCGACACTGATTGCACCTCTTGCATCTAAAATATTAAACACATGACTGGCTTTTAAACATTGATCATATGCCGGTAAAGAAATTTTTTTTTCTACCAAATCTTTTGCCTCAGTCTCATACATTTCAAACATTTTCAAAAGTGTTTCTACATTCGCGTATTCAAAATTGTATGCTGAAAATTCTTTTTCGGCTTGATGAAATACTTCGTGATATTTTACACCTTCATCATTCCATAATAAATCATAAACGTTTTTTTCTTTTTGAGTGAACATACAAATTCTTTCTAAACCATAAGTGATTTCAACTGACACAGGTTTACAATCAAATCCAGCCATTTGTTGAAAATAGGTGAATTGAGTAATTTCCATTCCATCACACCATACTTCCCATCCCAATCCTGCAGCACCTAATGTTGGACTTTCCCAATCATCTTCAACAAACCTTATATCGTGATCATTATGATCTATTCCTATAGTAGATAAACTATTTAAATAAAGTTTTTTTATATTTTCGGGGGAAGGTTTAATTAAAACTTGAAATTGATAATAGTGTTGCAGCCTGTTTGGATTATCTCCATATCTTCCATCTGTAGGTCTTCTTGAAGGTTGTACGTAAGCTGCTTTCCATGGTTTATTTCCAAGTGATCTTAGGGTAGTAGCTGGATGAAAAGTTCCTGCACCAACCTCCATATCATAAGGCTGAAGAATAATGCATCCTTTTTTACTCCAAAATTTCTGAAGATTTAAAATTGTATCTTGGAATGTTTGAATTTTTTTTTTTTCTTTTTTTGCTTTAGAAACCATATCTTTGCCAAATTGATCTTTCATCTAAAATAGTTGCTATTTGATCTACTTGATTACTGGATGAAGAAAGTTTTTGACTTAACCATCCTTTAGATTTTTCATATTTTTTAATAATTACATCTTCACCAAATTTATCTTTTAATATTTCATGTGCGTTACCTATTCCGTCAATCAATCCTAAATTTTTTGCTTTACTGCCCGACCAAAACTCACCTGAAAAAAGTTCTACACCAGATTTATTTAATTTCGATCCTCTGCTTTTTTCAACAACATCTATAAAGTCTTTATGAAGATCCAATTGAATATTTTTTAATCTTTCAATATCCTCATTTTTTTCTTCTAAAAATGGATCTAGTGTGCTTTTGTTTTTGCCAGCAGTATGAACTCTTCTTTCAACCCCAATTTTTTTTATCAACTCAGTAAATCCAAAAGAAGAATATATCACTCCTATAGATCCAATTATTGAACTTGAATTTGCATAAATTTCGTCCCCAGCGCAAGAAATCAAATAACCTCCAGAAGCTGCTACGTCTTCAGCGAATACAATAACTTTTTTTTTGTGTTTTTTTGCCTGTTGTCTAATAAAACTGTAGATTAAATGAGATTGAACTGGTGATCCTCCTGGAGAATTGATTGATATAGCAACACATGCAGCTTTTTTCAGAGAGAATGCCTTTTTAATTAGTTCTTCTTGACCTGCAAAATCAATACCTTGTTTAAATTTTCCTGCGTTACCAATAACCCCACTTAATTTTAAATGAGCAACAATTTTTTTCTTTTTAAAAAAAGAGAACATAGGTAAGTCTTATAGAATTATTTATTGAATATAAAGACTACTTATAATTGAAGAAACTGGTGCGTCAATTGATAAGTAATATATATAAACAAATTATACTAATTTAAAAAATGTTATGGGAACAGTTGTACAGCTTAAAAATCAGATAAATGATTCATATTTTCAGCTTAAAGACTCGGTTGAAGAAAAACTGGTTTTAACCGAAGAAAAAATAAAATCAAAATTATCTAGTGACGTACAGCTGGTTCAAAAAATGACAGATTATCACATAGAAACTGGAGGAAAAAGACTAAGAGCATTACTAACATTGGGTAGTGCAAAATTATGCGGTTACTCTAGAGGCTCTAGAGATATAAATTTAGCTGCGTGTGTTGAATTAATTCATAGCGCAACGTTGATGCATGATGATGTAATTGATGAAGGCACTGTTAGAAGAGGGAAAGAAACTTTAAACAAAGTTTGGGATAATCATTCGTCAGTTTTAATAGGAGATTATCTATTGAGTAGATGTTTTGAAATGATGGTAGAAGACGGAAACCTAGAAGTTTTAAAATTATTATCGTCCACTTCATCAAAAATTGCACAAGGAGAAATTTTGCAACTTCAACACAAAGGTGAAGTTGATATGCTAGAAGAAACATATTTAAAAATTATCTCAGCTAAAACTGCTGAGTTATTTGCAGCAGCAACTAAAGTTGGTGCAATTTTATCTGATGCAGAAAATAAAGAAAAAGATGCTTTAGAATTTTATGGAAGAAACTTGGGATTAACTTTTCAAATAGCAGACGACACGCTAGACTATAATGCTGAGCTCAAACTATTTGGCAAAAAAAATGGTCAAGATTTTTTTGAAGGAAAAATTACGTTACCAATAATTTTACTTTTTCAAAAATTAGGAAATGATGAAAGGAAAATTGTATCAAATATATTTAAAAAAGAGTTAAGAACAAAAAATGACTTTAATGAAATTATTACGCTTATAAATAAGTATAAAATAATTCAGGAATGCTATCAAAAAGCCCAGCACTATATAAATTTAGCCTCAAATTCTCTAAGTGTATTTAAAGAATCTCAAGAAAAAAATATTCTTAAAAGATTAACATCATTTAGTTTATCAAGAAATTTTTTAAGGACTTAATAAAGACTTTATCCACTTCCCAGAGTCATCTTTATTATATTTTAATCTCTCATGGATTCTATTCTCACCATCTAGCCAAAATTCAATACTATCTGGAGATAAAATCCATCCAGACCAGTGACTTGGTCTTGGTACATCTGATTTGTTGCTATATTTTTTTTTGTAATCTTGTATAGATTTTAATAATTGTTCTCGAGAATTTAATTCTTCACTTTGCTTAGAGGCCCATGCTCCTATTCGACTTTCATAAGCTCTAGATGAATAATATTCATCTGCAACCTGATCAGAAACTAATGACACCTTTCCATTAATTCTTATTTGTCTTAGAAGACTTTTCCAATGGAAACACATAGCAGCATTCGGATTTTCCTTTAATTCATTTCCCTTTTGACTATTTAAGTTTGTATAAAATACAAATCCATCTTTGTTGAAATCTTTAAGTAAAACCATTCTTACTGAAGGAATGTTTTTTTTATCTGATGTGGCCAAAGCAACAGCGTTTGGATCATTTGGCTCAGTTTTCTTTGCTTCCTCCATCCATTCATGAAATAAATGAATTGGATCATCTATATCAAGAAAGCAACTATTAAGACCTAAAGAGTTTTTTTGATTCATAATTTAAACAAAATAATCTATATAATATAAATAATGTCATTTAATACTTTTGGAAAGCTATTTCGTTTCACTACTTGGGGAGAGTCTCATGGACCTGCAATTGGTTGTATTGTTGATGGTTGTCCTCCAAACATAACTCTTAAAGAGCAAGATATTCAAATAGAATTAGACAAAAGAAAACCAGGACAATCTAAATTTACAACTCAGAGAAAAGAGGATGATAAAGTTCAAATATTATCAGGAGTGTTTGAGGGCAAAACTACAGGAACACCTATTTCTCTCATAATCTACAACAAAGATATGAGATCCAAAGATTATAGTAATATTAAAGATAAGTTTAGACCAGGTCATGCAGATTTTACTTACTTTAAAAAGTATGGAATTAGAGACTATAGAGGAGGTGGCAGATCTTCTGCTAGAGAAACTGCAGCACGCGTTGCGGCCGGTGCAATAGCAAAAGTTGTACTACAAAAAAAATTAGGTAAAAAATTTAAAGTAATTGGTGCAGTAACTCAGCTAGGAATTCTTGGATGTGATACAAATCAATGGAACGATAATGTAATTTCAAAAAATCCATTTTTTTGTCCAGATAAATCAATGATTAAATTATGGGAAAAATATTTACTTGGTGTAAGAAAATCAGGATCCTCATGTGGAGCGGTGATTGAAATAAGAGCAAGAGGTATCCCAGTTGGTTTAGGTGCTCCAATTTATTCAAAATTAGATACTGACATAGCTTCAAGTCTAATGAGTATTAATGCAGTTAAAGGTGTAAATATAGGTGCGGGAATGAACTCAGCACAATTAAGTGGAGAACAAAATTCAGATGAAATTTCTTCAAAAGGAAATAAATTAAAATTCAATTCAAATAAAGCGGGTGGAATTCTTGGTGGAATTTCTACAGGCCAAGAAATTATTGCATCATTTGCTGTCAAACCAACATCGTCAATTTTAACTAGTAGAAAAACTATAAACAAATTTGGGAAAAATACTTCAATATCTGTTAAAGGTAGACATGATCCTTGTGTGGGAATTAGAGCTGTACCAATTGGTGAAGCTATGATGAACTGTGTTTTACTTGACCACTACTTAATGAATAAAGCCCAATGTAGTTAGCTTAAATTAATTTTTCACAACTCTTATTGTCTCCTTTTGAAATAAAATATCAGCAATTTTCTTAGAAATTTGAGAACTGTTTAATCCAGCTTTATCGTACATTTTTTTTGGATCATCTTGTTCAATAAATTCATCTGGTAAAGTCATTGATCTAAATTTTAAACCTTTATCAAATACTCCTTTTTCAGCTAATAAATTTTTAACATGAGAACCGAAACCGCCTATTGATCCCTCTTCAACAGTTATCATAAACTCATGTTCCTTAGCAGATTTTAGTATAAGTTCTTCGTCTAAAGGCTTAGCAAATCTGGCGTCTATCAAAGTTGTTGAAACTCCTTTTCCTTTTAATTCCTCTACAGCTAACTTACACTCCTCAAGTCGAGTACCGAGGTTTAAAATACAAACTTGTGTACCTTGTTGAACGATTCTCCCTTTACCAATTTCAATTTTTTCTTCTGTTGATGGAAGATCAACACCTACTCCAGTTCCTCTTGGATATCTAATTGCAGAAGGTCTGTCATTTATATCTACTGAAGTATTAATCATTTTAACTAGTTCAGCTTCATTACTTGCTGCCATTACTACAAAGTTAGGTAAAGTTGATAAATAAGTTATATCAAATGAACCAGCATGTGTTGATCCATCAGCACCAACTAATCCTGCTCTATCTATAGCAAATCTAACTGGTAAACTTTGAATGGCAACATCATGGACAACTTGATCATATGCTCTCTGTAAAAATGTAGAATAAATTGCAGCATATGGTTTGTATCCCTCGGTTGCTAAACCGGCTGCAAAAGTTACAGCGTGTTGCTCTGCTATTCCAACATCAAACATTCTATTTGGAAACTCCTTTCCAAAAATATCCATACCAGTCCCTCCTGGCATCGCTGCTGTTATTCCTACTATTTTGCTGTCTTTTTTGGCATGTTTAACTAACGTATTTGCAAATACT
>CACLRF010000009.1 GCA_902609235.1 uncultured Pelagibacteraceae bacterium | reverse complement strand
TATTTAGATTAAAGAGAAAATTTAGAATTAGATTTTTAATTAGAGGCTTAAAATCTATGAAACTGCAAAGCTCTCTTGCAAAAATTATTCCAAAATATAAATTTTCTTCCGGAATAAAACTTTCAGTTGATGTCGACCCAATTAACTTCAATTAACCGGAAAAAAGAGACCTTTTTTACGAATACGCTACTTGAAGACATAAAGGTCATATGCTATTTAGGGCGTGATTTAAATAATCTTCAACATTATAGAGGAAACAAGTTGAGTAAAGACACCGGATTTTCAATAACTTCAGCTGAAAGGTACTCTCTTGCGCTCTTTGAACTTTCAGAGGAAAACAATCTTTTAAGTCAGATCGAAGATCAGTCTTCATCCATTATTAATTTAATTGATCAAAGTGAAGATTTTTCTAATTTGATTAAAGATCCAACTACAAGCCAAGAAGATTTATTAAAAGTAATTAATACAATCTCAGAAAATAATAAATTTGAGTCTTTATTTAAAAATTTTTTAAGTTTCTTAATTCAAAAAAGACGCTTCTTTTTTATTGAGCGTATCCTTAAAAGCTTTATTGAAATTTGTTCAAGAAAAAGAGGTGAACTTAAGGCAGAATTAAAATCAGCAAAACAATTATCTAATGAAGAAATTGCAAAAATTATAGAGGAGTTAACAAAAAATTTTAGCTCAAAAATAAAATTAAACTACAAACATGATGGAAGTTTAATAGGAGGTTTGGTAGTACAAGTAGGAAGTACTATGGTCGATACCTCAATTAAAAATAAATTGCAACAAATCGAAAATAGAATGATAGAGGCATAAATGGAAATAAATCCTTCAGAAGTTACAAAAATATTAAAAGAACAAATTAAAAATTTTGGTGATAAAGCAGAAGTTACAGAAGTTGGTCAAGTTTTATCAGTTGGAGATGGTATTGCTAGGATTTATGGTTTGGATAATGTTCAAGCTGGTGAAATGGTAGAGTTTGCAGATGGTTCAAAAGGTATGGCTCTAAATTTAGAAAGTGAAAACGTTGGTGTCGTAATTTTTGGTGACGACAGAAATGTTAAAGAAGGGGATATAGTAAAAAGAACTGGTAATATTGTTGATACTCCAGTTGGAAAAGAATTATTAGGAAGAGTAGTGGACGGTCTAGGAAATCCCATTGATGGAAAAGGACCATTAGATAAAGGAATTAAAAAAAGCAGGGTTGAAGTAAAAGCTCCTGGTATTATTCCACGACAATCAGTAAGTGAACCAATGCAAACTGGTCTTAAATCAATTGATAGTCTAGTTCCGATTGGAAGAGGACAAAGGGAATTAATTATTGGTGATAGACAAACTGGTAAAACAGCAGTTGCAGTAGATGCAATTATTAATCAAAAAAAAATCAATGAATCTGGTGATGAAAAACAAAAACTGTATTGTATATACGTTGCAGTTGGACAAAAAAGATCGACAGTAAGACAAATTCAAAAAACATTAGAAGAAGCTGGAGCTATGGAGTACACAACAATCGTTGCTGCTACTGCATCTGACTCTGCTCCTTTACAATTCTTAGCACCATACACAGGTTGCGCTATGGGTGAGTATTTTAGAGATAATGGAATGCATGCGTTAATAATTTATGATGATTTGTCTAAACAAGCAGTTGCTTATAGACAAATGTCATTGCTATTAAGAAGACCCCCAGGACGAGAGGCTTATCCTGGAGATGTATTTTATCTTCATAGTAGATTACTTGAAAGAGCAGCTAAATTAAGTGACGAACATGGTGGTGGATCACTTACTGCACTACCAATTATTGAAACACAGGGTGGAGACGTATCCGCGTTCATTCCAACTAATGTTATTTCAATTACAGACGGACAAATTTTCCTAGAAACAGAGCTATTTAACCAAGGTATAAGACCTGCAATTAACGTAGGTTTATCAGTATCTAGGGTTGGTTCATCAGCTCAAACTAAAGCGATGAAAAAAGTTTCTGGTTCAATGAAACTAGAGTTAGCACAATATAGAGAAATGGCAGCTTTTGCTCAATTTGGATCTGATTTAGATGCATCTACTCAGCAACTTTTAAATAGAGGCTCTAAACTAACTGAACTTTTAAAACAAAAACAATATTCACCTATGACTGTTGCAGAACAAGTTATTTCAGTATTTTGTGGAGTAAAAGGTTATTTGGATGATATTGATTTGAAAGACGTTGCTGAATTTGAGAACAAGATAATTGAAAAATGTAAATCAGATAAGCCTGAAATTATCGAGTCAATTTTAAGTTCAGGAAAACTTGAGGAAGATAAAGAAAAATTACTTGTTGAAGTAATCACTCAATTAAAAGAAAATTTTAAATCTTAATAATTTATGGCAAGTTTAGACGACCTAAAAAAAAGAATAGCTAGTGTAAAGTCTACACAGAAAATTACTAAAGCTATGAAAATGGTTGCAGCAGCTAAATTAAGAAGAGCTCAAGAAAGCGCTGAGAAAGGAAGGCCTTATTCTGAAAAAATGAATAATATTATTTTAAATTTATCAAATGGTATATCTGATAAAGAAAATGCACCAAAGTTATTGTCAGGCACTAGTCAGGAAAAAACTCATCTTTGTGTGGTTATGACTTCTGATAGAGGTTTATGTGGTGGATTTAATTCTAATATTATTAAAAAGGCTAAAAGTTATTTTGCAAAAATTTTAGATGAAGGTAAAGAAATTAAAATTATTACAGTAGGCTCAAAGGGAAATGATCAACTAAAAAGAATTTATGGTGATAAAATAATTGAAAATATTTCTTTCAAAGAGTCTAAAAATGCAAATTATTTTGATGCTGACAAAGTTGGGAAAATGGTAATTCAAAAATTCGAGGCAGGTGAATTTGATGTTTGTACAATTTTTTATAACCAATTTAAAAATGTAATTACTCAAATTCCTCAAGTACAGCAAATTATCCCTTTAAATAATGAGGGAGAAGAAAGTAGTTCAGAGGAAAGTTACGAATTTGAACCAGATGAGGAAGAAATTTTAAGCAATTTATTGCCAAAAAATATTTCTACGCAAATATTTAAAGCAATGTTAGAGAATTCAGCTAGCGAGCAAGGGTCTAGAATGAGTGCAATGGATAATGCAACCCGAAACGCAGGTGAAATGGTTGACAAACTTACTATCGAATATAATAGAAGTCGTCAGGCAGCAATTACAAAAGAACTAATAGAAATCATATCAGGAGCAGAAAGTTTATAATTATGAGCAAAGGAATAATCACACAAGTTATTGGAGCAGTAGTAGACGTAAAATTTGATGGTGAACTACCAGAAATTTTAACAGCATTGGAATGTAAAAATGGGGATAACAGACTAGTTTTAGAGGTAGCACAACACTTAGGCGAAACTACTGTTAGAACAATTGCTATGGATGCTACTGAAGGACTAAAAAGAGGTGATGAAGTTACCAACACAAATGCTCCTATTCAAGTTCCAGTTGGGCCTGAAACTCTTGGAAGAATTATTAATGTAATTGGCGAACCAATTGACGAAAGAGGTGAAGTTAAAACTAAAGAAAGTTGGCCAATTCATAGAGCTGCACCTGAATTTAATGACCAATCAACAGAAACTGAAATCCTTGTAACAGGTATTAAAGTAATTGATTTGCTTGCACCGTATGCAAAAGGTGGAAAGATTGGATTATTTGGTGGAGCAGGAGTGGGAAAAACAGTTTTAATTATGGAATTAATTAATAACGTTGCAAAAGCTCATGGTGGTTTTTCAGTTTTTGCAGGAGTTGGAGAGAGAACTAGAGAAGGAAATGATCTTTATCATGAAATGATAGAATCTGGAGTAATTAAAAAAGAAGGAGCTGGTTCAAAAGCTGCTTTAGTTTATGGACAGATGAATGAACCTCCTGGAGCAAGAGCAAGAGTTGCACTTACAGGATTAACTGTAGCTGAATACTTTAGAGATCAGGAAGGTCAGGACGTACTGTTCTTCGTTGATAATATTTTTAGATTTACTCAGGCAGGATCAGAGGTTTCGGCTTTATTAGGAAGAATTCCATCTGCAGTTGGATATCAACCGACATTAGCTACTGACATGGGTAACTTACAAGAAAGAATTACTACTACAAATAAAGGGTCAATTACATCTGTACAAGCAATTTATGTACCTGCTGATGATTTAACAGACCCTGCTCCAGCTACATCGTTTGCTCACTTAGATGCAACTACTGTACTATCTAGGCAAATTGCAGAAATTGGTATTTATCCTGCAGTAGATCCACTTGACTCCACGTCAAGAATTTTAGATCCAAGAATTGTTGGAGATGAGCATTACAGAGTAGCAAGAGATGTTCAAAGAATACTACAGTCATATAAATCACTGCAAGATATTATAGCTATTCTTGGTATGGATGAATTATCTGAAGAAGATAAACTAGTTGTAGCAAGAGCTAGGAAAATTCAGAGATTTTTATCTCAACCGTTCTTTGTTGCAGAAGTATTTACTGGTTCACCAGGAAAACTTGTTGATCTTGACTCAACCATCAAGGGTTTTGATGCAATCTGTAAAGGTGATTATGATCACTTACCCGAAGCTGCATTTTATATGGTTGGTACAATTGAAGAAGCTATAGAAAAAGCTAAGAAAATGGAACAAGAAGCTGCTGCTTAATGAGTGAAGAGTTTAAAATTGAAATAGTAAATCCTGAAAAATCTTTTTTAGTGAAAGACGATGTTTTAGAAGTTGTGGTTCCTGCTTTTGAAGGAGAGATGGGAATATTGAAAGATCATATTTCTATCATTTCTTTTTTAAAACCTGGGATTATTAAGATTTCATCAAAATCAGGTGATGAGAATTACTATGTTGAAGACGGTATTGTTGAGTTTAAGAATAATAATTTATCAATTTTAACTAGCTCAATCTTTAATCTTTTAGATTTAGACAAATCAAAAAAAGATGATTTGCTTAAATTAGCAGAAGAGGAAGCAAGTAATTCTGAAATAAATGATCAATCAAAGTATTTAATTGATCAAAAAATTGAAGTAATAAGATCTTTGAATTAATAGTTTTTTATTTTTTTCAAAATTTCGAGTAAACTTTTTCAATGCCATTACAGTATTTCGAAAATCGAGCTTGTGAAAAAGGAAAAAATTCCAACATCTCATTTCTATCATTATTTGTTAATTTATTTTCTACTACATAATTGTCTTCATAATAGCAATAGTTACTCTTAACTTTTCCATTTATGCTAAAATATTTGATATTAGTATCAATTGTAATCCTGGAATTATTTCTTATAAAATATTCTCTTTCGTAGGAGACATTCAAAACTGGAAAACACATTCCATATTGATTATCGTTATATCCATTTAAAAAAGTATTAATTCCATCCTTAATCTCTTTTGTTTTTTTATATCTGCCTTCTGTAGAAGAAATCTTAATTTCAAGATTAAATTTATTATTTTTATCATAAAAAAATTCAGAATAAGTTCTTATTCGAATTTTTTTTCTTGGTGTAGTTCCTTCAAGAGAGTCTTTATAAATCATAAAATTTTTTGAATCAAAATAAATACTATTGATGTGTCTTTTTTTAAATAAAATTGAGTAGCTATTTTGATTTAACCATTTTTTGAATTCAAATAATTTTTTTTTAGATAATATAAATTTATTTTCTGTTCTAAAACTCATAGATTTTTTATTTTTATAGTTGAGCCTTCGTCTGTTAAGACTTGATTTTTAAAGTTATAACAATTCATATTTTCAATTTTTATATAAGCAAAATTAAATTCTTGTTTTTTTTTGTAGGCGCTTACACATGTTTTTGAGTCTTTTATGTTTACATTATTAGCCTCAACAAAAGAGCTATCTTTAGATGCGATACCAATGCTTGTTTCTTGAATTTTTACATTATTAAAATAGGCATTACTTTTTTCACCTACAGAGATTCCCTTATCGCCACATTGTTTCAAATCAATATTTTCAATTTTATATTGACCAAAAGAAAAATCTAAACAATCATTACCAGAGTTTTCTATTTTTAAATCTTTTATTTCGAGTGATGAAAAATCTGCATCAATACCATCATACTTTGAGTTGCTAATTATTATTTCATCAATATTTCCTTTACTTCTAATAAGATTAATTGAGTCTTCACAATTACTATTTTTAGAAGAAAGACTCACGTTTTTTAAAACAATATCCACAAAAGTTAGACAACCTGTGAGACTTTCGAAGTTTTTGCTTACATTTTTAATTTTATTTGACTCATCACCAAAAAAAATTATTTTCCAACTATCAATTATTTTACCAGATATCACCACTCTTCCAGTTTGATCATTTTGATAAAAAATTATTTTTTTGTTTTCATGGTCAATGTCCAAGTTAATTTTATCATTGTATTTAATATTTAAATTTTCATTAATGTAAGTTTTTTTAAATTGGTTTGAGTTTGCAAAGTTAAATTGTTTATTTTTTCCAATAAGCAAATATACTTTGTCTTTATTTTTATTCTTCAAAAAATCAAATCTTTGTGCATAGACAGATTCTACATAATTAAAATCTAAAGTTTGTATTTTACAATTAGAGAAATTGTAATCACATATTTCGAATTTTCTTTTATCAATATCTAAAAAAACAAAATTTATATAATCTTTTTTTGATACAAGTCTTTCAAAATAATTTGCTCTGTTTTGTAGTTTTGAATTCTCAATTGATATATTTTTAAAAATCTCAAGTCTCCTAATAATTATATCTTTTATATTATTTAAATCTTCTGAAGTTAAAGACAGACCATTTTGACTCAAAATTTTAAGGAAATTCTTATTTTCAATATTATTTATCAAGACTATTGCTTTTTGTGCGCCCTGCACAGCTTCTTTAGAAATAATATTTTTTAAATTTTCGGATTTAAAACTGTTATCGCTATTTTTTGATTTACTATTTTTTTTATAATAATCAATGATCCTGGGTTTTCCATCGTAATAAATAGGTTTGAAAAAATTATTTACCGGATCATAGTAAAATCTTCTATCATCGTGTGATTGGCCGTGCATAGCATCCATCGAATAAATAATACTTTCATAAGTATCAAAATTTTTTTCAAATAAATTATCTACAATTTTAGAATTAATATTTAATTTTTCTAATGCAAATAAAGTTCTTCCAAATGACTCAGGATTAGATAAATGACTTTGGATATAAATTTCGTTCATATATGAAATTGCTTCTAGTGATTTTTTCATTTTTGATATATCATTTTTAATATATTTGGAGTTAGATATTCTTGACAAAGATAATGGATAAAAAGATTGTTTATTTAATTTTTTTTCTATTGTAAATCTTTCATCGCCCTCAAGAATAGGACCTTCAACTAATGAATGACTTTCAAGTAATTCTTTTGCCAAATGTTCTTGGAATATATATTTTGTTTTGAAACTATTAATTTTAACATTAGTATAAAATGTTGTTGGTGATATAAAATTTAGATATTTTAAAATAGAAGTTATAAAAATCTCATTATCTGACTTTCTTGATCTTGGCAGCAGAAGTTTAAAATTCACTATATTATTAATGTTTCCATCAAGTAGCCGAACTTGAACACTCGCAAAGGGTTCTCCATTAATCCAATCCAGATGCCACCACCCATCCCCGGTTATCTTAACTTTTGCGTCAAATTCACAAACTAAATTTTGTGCGTTATATTTTATTAAAACTTTAGAGTCGAAATTTTTTTTATATTTATCTTTAATTCTAAAGTTAAAAACGCCACTATCAGTTGTTTTTGAGTCTGGATGATTAAACTCAACTAAAACTTTTAATAAATTTTCAACCCATCTTTTATTATTTAAAATATTAACTTCCAAACTATCTTCTTTGGGATCAAATTCTATTTCTTTATTACAATCAATATTTTCTTGGTTAGTTTGGTAAAATTCATTAGCTACTGAGCTAAAATTAAAAAAAAAAAATAATAAAAATACTCTAACGAGCATAATAAATATTTATATTTATTATATTTGGATCTTTTTTAAGGATTTCGTTTAAATTATCAATTTCCTCTCTACTTTTACTTTCTATTTTATAATTAAAATTTTTTGAGGTATTGTCTATATAAAATTGTCTAAGTTTTTTGTGTTCCCCAATTTCTTTTAATTCTTCTTTTGAGATTATATCTATAGAATTATAGTTTAAACCTTCTTCAAATGATAATGTAAAAATACTTTTGTTTTTATTTTTTAAATAATAATTATCAATTGTAAAAAAAATTAATATAAAAATATTTATCATTAATGTCAGTAAAATACTCAACTTAAAATTAACTGCACAACCAATACCAATTGTTATTAGAGCAAAAAATAAAACTAGTTCAAGAGGACTTTTTACTGGATTTCTAAACCTTACGATTGATAAAGCTCCAATCATACCTAGAGATAAAGCTAAATTCCCAGATATTAATGCGGTGATTATCATAGTTATACTAGGTAGCAGACAGTATGTTAAAGTGTGGTGAGCAGTCATAACCCAAGATTGTTTTGAGTAACCAAGAGTATATCTAATACTTAAACCTAAGATGGAGGTTAAGAGCATTAAAATTAGATATTCTAAATAATTATAATCTGCAACTAAGTTACTCATTTTAAGAGTATCATATATAATATTAATGTTAAAATATCAAATTTTAACAAGCTTAATATTAAATCCTAGAGATTTAGATAAATCTAAATTACAAGACTTATTTAAATTATCAGAAGAATAAGCAAGTATGCTTAAATTTAACGATCAATCTAATTATTTAATTGATCAAAAAATACAAGTCTTAAAATCTATTAGTTAATAATTTTTTTAACTTTGTCTTGAATTTCTTTATAGACATGAAGTTTAAAATCTACCACAACGTTTGTAATTTGATTAAGGTCTATCCATTTCCAATCTAAGAATTCTGGATTTTTAGTTTTAATATTAATCTCTTTTTCCATACCAACAAATTTCATTAAAAACCATTTTTGTTTCTGACCTTTATATTTTCCATTCCAAATGATACCCAATAAATGCTCTGGAAGTTCGTACACTATGTTTCCTTCTAATTCTTTGATTAATTTTACACTTTTAATACTAGTTTCTTCCTCTAATTCTCTATAAGCTGCTTTTAAAAAGTCTTCACCTTCATTAACCCCACCCTGGGGCATTTGCCAAAAATTTTTTGAATTATCTATTCGTCTTGCTACAAAAACTTTATTTTCATTATTTAATAAAATTATTCCTACCCCAGTTCTCAAGGGTAGCTCGCTAAAGTTCTTATTCATATTAACCGTTTAGTAATTTTATTGCGTAATTTAATTGATTATCAGTATCAGTTTTAATTCTAAAATCATCACCTTCTTCATTAACCTCGATATCAGGTCTTACACCCACTTCAGATATAGATTTGCCAGATGGAAGATAGTATTTTGCAACTGTTAAACGGATGGCACCTTTATTTTTTAAAGGAATAATTGATTGTACAGATCCTTTACCATAACTGTTTTCGCCTAGTATAATGGCTCTTTTATGGTCTTTAAGTGCACCAGCAACAATTTCTGATGCTGATGCAGAACCATAATTAATCAATACTACTAAAGTTTTTCCATCAGTAATATCTCCCTTTTTAGCAAACCATTTTCTATTTTCTAATTTTTTTCTACTTTTTGTTGATACTATTTCTCCATTCTCTAAAAAAAAGTCAGAAATTTTTATTGCTTGAGACAAAAGTCCACCAGGATTATTTCTTAGGTCTAAAATGAATCCTTTCAAATTTTCATTTTTTCTTAATTTTTTGATCTTTTTTTTAATTTGTTCACTACTATTATCATTGAAAGAAGTTAAACGAATGTAACCAATGTTTTTCTCTAGAAGATCTGATTTAACTGATTGAACTTCAATTATTTCTCTTGTTATTATAAATGTAAGAGCTTTTTTTACTCCACGCCGTCTTACAGTAAGCTCAATATCAGTACCCACTAGACCTCTCATTAGATCAACTGCTTCACTCAATGATTTTCCTTGTACCTGAACGTTATTTATTTTAACAATATAGTCCCCAGCTTTAATACCTGCTTTTGATGCAGGGGTATCATCTATAGGTGTAATGACTTTTACTACACCAGCCTCCATACTCACTTCTATTCCAAGACCACCAAATTCTCCGCTAGTTTCTGTTTGCATTTCCTTAAATATTTCTGGGGACATATAAGCTGAATAGGGATCAAGTGATTGGAGAAGACCATTGATCGCCGAGTCCATGCTTATCGACTGATTAATTTCATCCACATATTCCTCATTTATTTTTTCTAGCACTTCACCAAATAAATCAATTTTTTTATAAATACCTATTTCAGCTGAATTAACTGTATATGAAATAAAAAAAGAAGATAAAAAAACTATCAAATAAAATTGAATTTTTTTCATATAATAACTTTTTCTTTTGGAATTAATTCTGACCAAATTTTTTCAAGCTCATAAAACTTTCTTTTTTCTGGATGAAAAATATGTACAATTAAATCAATACCATCAACCAGTTTCCATTCATTACTTTCTTTACCTTCTATTTTAGAATTCTTAATACCATTATCTTTTAACTTTTCTAAAACTTGTTCTGACAAAGATTGAATGTGTCTTGATGAATTGCCACTAGCAATTATCATATAATCAGCCATTGAACTTTTATCTTTAAGGTCAATAGTGACAATATCTTGTGCTTTATTGAGATCCAGTGTATCAATTACGACTGATTTAAGATCTAAAATTTTATCCATTACTTATATTTAGACTATCAAATTTTTCTTAATTGAGAAGATGAAATGTTGACTTTATTAAATTCGATAAACTTAAGATTGGTCTTGCTGAGTTGCTTAAATGTCTTTGATTTTAAAGAATTTTTTTTATATCCATGTCTGTCAAAAACCAGAATATTACATTTTTGTGAAATTAATTTTGATTTGTACCACTTATGAAAATTAATAAGGTTGTCGGCACCCATTAAAAAATAAATTTCAATGTTTTTATTTTTTTTTAAATGATTTATTAAATTTATAGTTTTATTTGATTTAATAATTTTTTCATAAAATTTAACCTTTATAAATGAACTTGTACCAATTATTTTTTTACAATATCTAATTCTGTCATCAACAGATGTATCGCTCTTTATTTTAAACGGATTTTTTTTTGTAATTGCCCAAATAATTTTTTTGAGTTTAAATCTTTTTTTTGCTTCTTTTGAAATTGCTAGATGCCCTTTATGAGCAGGATCAAATGATCCACCTAATACTCCAATTTTTATTTTTTTATTATCCAATTTATTTTCTTATCTTACCGTTACTTATGATTTCATATTTATATGAAATCAATTGATTTAAACCTACGGGACCTCTTGGTGGCAGTGTATTTGTAGAAATTCCAACTTCTCCACCGAATCCAAATTCACCACCATCAGCAAATTGAGTTGAGGTATTATGCATTGCAATTGAGCTTTTAACATTTTTTAAAAAATGTTTTGCTGTTTTTTTATTTTTTGTAATGATGGAGTCAGTGTGCATAGTGCCATATTTGTTAATATGCTTAATTGCCTCTTCAGAATTTTTTACAACTTTAACAGATACAATTGATGCTAAATATTCAGTTGACCAATCTTTTTCTTTTGCAGAATATAATTTTCCTTTGTAATAACCCTTCAAAATTTTATCTCCGATAATTTTACAACCACTATTTTCAAGTTCCTGCAAAATAGGATTACTAAATTTTTTGGCTATATTTTTATGAATAAGAATAGTTTCAGTTGCACCACAAATACTTGTATTTCTTAATTTAGCGTTATAGACAACTTTTTTAGCCATTTTTAATTCTGCATCTTTATCTATATAAGTATGACAAAGCCCCTCTAGGTGCCCAATTATAGGTACTTTAGATAATTCTAAAACTTTTTTAACTAAATTTTTTCCACCACGAGGTATGATGACATCGACATATTTTTTCATCTTAGAAAGCATAATATCCACAAGCCTCCTTTGTTTTGAATCGATAAATTGTATAAAGTTTTCATCAACTTTATTTTTCTTAAGTGCTTTTCTAAATAACTTAGCTAAGGCTTTATTTGAATTTATGGCCTCAGAGCCTCCTTTTAAAATCACTACATTTCCTGATTTAAAACAAAGACTAGCAACATCTGAAGTTACATTTGGTCTACTTTCATAAATAATCCCAATAACTCCAATTGGTATTGATACTCTTTTTATATTTAAACCATTTGGTCTTTTCCATTTGTCTAAAGTGTTGTCTATAGGGTCCCTTAATTTAGCTATTTTTAAAATAGAATTTATAATTCCATTTAATTTATTTTCATTTAAATGAAGTCTTTTGATTAAGTTCTCTTTTAACCCTTTTTTTCTTGCGTAATTAATATCTTTTGAATTTTGATAAATAATAAATTTTTTTTTATGCTTAATTAATTTTGCGTAATCATTTAAGACTTTATTTTTTACTTCAGTTGTAACTTTATACTCACTAGCTTTTCGAGCTTTTATTCCAATTAAATTCATATATTTAATCATTTAAATTTCCACCATATCATCTTTATGAATAACTTCTGATTTTGCAACATAGCCTAATAATTTTTCAATTTCATTTGAGTGATGACCCATAATTTTAGTCACCTCATCAGAAGTAAAGGAACTTAACCCTCTAGCACATTCATTATTTTTTTTATCTAATACTTTTATATGATCACCTTTGTTAAATCTTCCCGAAACTTTTTTTATTCCTGCTGCTAACAAACTTTTTCCAGATTTTAATGCTTTTTTAGCACCATCATCAATTATTAAAGCTCCTTTAGGTGCTACAGAACTTATTATCCATTTTTTTCTAGCATCTAACTTTGAAATTTTTGGACTAAACCAGGTACAGTTATTTTTTTCGATTATTTTTGAAATAGGATTTGAATATAGTCCATTTGCAATAACCATACTAGTACCAGCAAGCTGACATATTTTTGCTGCTTCAATTTTTGTATGCATACCACCACTTCCGTATTCATTTACACCTTTAATATAAATTTTTTTTAGATCTTTTTTTAGATCATCAATCTTCTTTATTAGTTTAGCATCCTTAAAAACTTTAGGATTTTTTGTATACAAACCATCAACATCAGATAATAAAATTAAGGTATCAGCGTTTGTAATTTGTGCAACTCTAGATGCCAATCTGTCATTATCTCCATATTTTATTTCACTCGTTGCAATAGTGTCATTTTCATTGACCACAGGAATAAAACCAAGTTCAAAAAGATTATCAAAAGTTCGTTTTGCATTGAGAGATCTTCTTCTTTCTTCAGTATCTTCTAATGTAAGCAAAATCTGAGAAATATTTAACTTATATTTTGCGAAAGTTTGTGAAAATAAATTCATCAGTTCTATTTGACCAATAGAAGCAATAGCTTGACTCTTATCTAATTTGATATT
Source organism: uncultured Pelagibacteraceae bacterium (assembly GCA_902609235.1). Taxonomy (GTDB): domain Bacteria; phylum Pseudomonadota; class Alphaproteobacteria; order Pelagibacterales; family Pelagibacteraceae; genus Pelagibacter. The sequence continues at coordinate 21,188 of CACLRF010000009.1, read as the reverse complement.
TTTTTTGTTATAATTCATTTTCTTGCAACCCAAAGCTATAGCACCAGAACTAACAATAACTACTTTTTGATTTTTATCTCTTAATTTTTTAATATCTTTTGCAAAACTAGATAACCATTGTTTCCTAATTTTTTTATTTTTATCAACTAGTAGAGATGATCCAATTTTGATAACAATTATTTTGGAGTTTTTAAGACACATAAGACAAAAGTTTTGCTTTAATTTTTGATACAGATTCTTTTTCCAAGGTTGTCATCGTCATAATCTCACAATTTTTACCTTTTGAAAAATGATCTATAACTTCATTTGCTGTTTCTTTATCAATCAAATCAATTTTATTAAGCACAATTAGTTCTTTTTTTTCTAATAACTTTGCACTGTAGCTTTGTAATTCATTTTTCACCTGATTATAAGACTCATTCAAATCTAAGTTGGTAACATCAATTAAGTGCAGTAAAGACTTACATCTCTCTATATGTTTTAAAAATTGTATCCCTAACCCTATACCTTCGTGAGCTCCTTCAACTAATCCTGGAATATCTGCAATGGTAACTTCTTTATTATCGTAAGAAGCCACGCCAAGGTTTGGATTAATAGTTGTAAATTTGTAATTTGCAATTTTTGGATTTGCGTTTGTTAATGCTGCTAATAAACTTGATTTCCCTGCATTTGGCAATCCAATAATACCGATATCAGCAATTGTTTTTAATTGAAGCCATATTGTAAATTCTTCTCCAACAGTGCCTTTAGTAAATTTTCTTGGAGCTCTATTTGTAGAACTTTTAAATCTAGTGTTTCCTAAACCTCCTTTTCCACCAGCAGCTGCAACATATTCTTCACCTTTTTTATTAAAATCGAAAAGAAGAGTTTTGTTATCTTCTTCAAATACCTGTGTGCCTAGAGGAACTTTTAAAATTAAATCTTCACCACCTTTTCCTGTTCGGTTTTGACCAGAACCATTTTCTCCACGTTCAGCTTTGTGATGTTGTTGATATCTATAATCAATAAGAGTATTTAAATTTTCTTCTGACTTTAAAATAATTGATCCACCTTTTCCACCATCCCCACCATCTGGTCCACCAAACTCAACATATTTCTCTCTTCTAAAACTAGGGGATCCATCTCCGCCGTTTCCAGCTTTAATATAAATTTTAACTTGATCGAGAAATTTCATAATACAACATCTATTTTAATTGGTTGTACTATTAATTGGGCTTTACAGAAACGAAAGTTCTATCTGATTTAGATTTTTTGAAGACAACTTTCCCTTTAACAACTGAAAAAATCGAATGATCTTTGCCCATACCAACATTTTCACCTGGAAAAATCTTAGTTCCTCTTTGTCTAACAATTATGTTTCCAGGAATTACTGTTTCACCACCATACTTCTTTACACCAAGTCTTCTACCGGCACTATCTCGTCCGTTTCGTGATGATCCACCTGCTTTTTTTGTTGCCATAATTTACCTAATAACTATTTGCTTACTGCTTCCTTAACTTCCTCTTTTTTTGAAGTTTTAGAAATTTTTTCAGCTTCTGATAACACTTTACCATCTTTTGAAAAAATTTTGTTAATTCTTATCATAGAATATTCTTGTCTATGCCCATTTTTTCTTCTTGAATTTTGTCTTCTTCTTTTTTTAAAAATTAAAATAGTTCTATTTTTGCTATTTTTAATTAAATCAGCCTCTACTTTTGCGCCCTTAACATTTGGAGTTCCAATCTCAATTGATTTGTCATCACCGTATGCCAAGATTTCATTAAACTCTATTTTAGTCTCAGGTTTAGAGTCTAGTAGTTTTTCAATCTTTAGAATCTCTCCAGATTTTACTTTATACTGTTTTCCACCTGTTTTTATTACCGCGTATGACATAGTATGATTTAATTTAAAGTTACCGCAATATAGTTGTAGTCAGCCTTTAGTCAAGCCGAATTAATTAGAAATTATCCTTAAAATCTCTTAATTTTGAAAAGGTTTTAACATCTTTTGCTCTTAAAAATATATTACACTCCAATTCCTCTTTTAAAGTTGAGGGTATGGTAGGAATTCCATTTTGTCTTAATATTTCTATTTTTTCTATTTTTTTTTGTAAATATTTGTTTTCGGAATCATATTTTTTGCAAAATTTTGCATTGTTAAGCGTATATTCATGACCACAATAAATTTTTGTATCTTTTGGTAATAATTTAATCTTGTTTAAAGATTCAAACATTTCCTCATAAGAACCTTCAAATATTCTTCCGCAACCAAGTGAGAAAAGTGTATCTCCAGTAAAAACTAATCTTTCTTTAAAAAAATTAAAACAAATATGGCCTGAAGTGTGTCCAGGTATATGCATAATTTTAGCTTCAAAATTTTCAGCTTTCCATATTTGATTATCTTCTAACAATATGTCTATCCCCGGTATTCTTTTCGAGTCTCCTTTAAAACCCACAACAAATGATCCATATTTTTTTTTTAATTCTTGATTTCCTCCAATATGATCATAGTGATGATGTGTATTAAGAATATATTTTAATTTTATATTTTTATTTTTTAGGAAATTTATTATTGGCTCAGACTCACTGGGATCTACAACACACGCAGAATTGTTAATTTCGTCTATTATTAAATAGCTATAGTTGTCTTGAAGACAAGGTATAATTTCAACACGCATTTTATTTTTCTATCAAAAATATACCAAGATCTGCAAACAAATTTTTAACGCCTAAATTACTCTCATTTATTATTGATTTATTAAGATTGTTTAAAGCGATTGATTTAAAAATCTTTATATCTTTTGATTTTACAAAATGAAAAAAATCTTTAATTGTGCACATGTGTAAATTAGGAGTGTTATACCATTCATCTGGTAGTGTTTTTGTAATTGGCATTGTACCTTTAAATAATAAATGAAATCTTACTTTCCAATATCCAAAATTAGGAATAGTAACTATTGCTTTTTTTCCAACTCTTAAAAGTTCATCTAAAACTAATTCAGGACTAAGAAAAGCTTGAAGGGTTTGACTTAAAACAACATAATCAAATGATTTGTCTGGAAATTGCTTCAAATCTTTTTCAGCATTTCCTTCAATTACTGTTAAACCTTTTGCAATACATTCTTGCACTTTTTTTTTTGAAATTTCTAATCCTCTTATATTTATGTTTTTATTATCCTTTAAAAATTTCATCAAAGTTCCATCAGCACAACCTACATCTAAGACCTTCTTATCTTTTTCAATTAAATCTGCTATTACCTGAAATTCATTTTTCATAATTAATTTTCTTCGTAAGATTTATCTATAAAGTTTTTAAGTGCACTTAAGAAGTCAGGAACATCTAGTAAAAAGGAGTCGTGACCTTTATCTGACTCAATTTCTACAAATCCAACATCAGCCCCTATAGAGTTTAAAGCAATTACAATATCTTTGTTTTCTTGGGTTGGATAAAGCCAATCTGAAGTAAATGAAATTATAAAAAATTTCGCTTTTGTATTTATAAATGCTTCTGAAAGATTACCTTTGAATTGTTTAGCTAAATCAAAATAATCCATAGCTCTAGTGATATAAAGATAACTATTTGCATCAAATCTATCTACGAAAACTGAGCCCTGATATCTTAAATAACTTTCTATTTGAAAATCAGCATCAAATCCAAATTTAAGATCTTCTCTTTCTTGTAACTTTCTTCCAAATTTTTCCTGCAAACCTTTTTTAGATAAATAAGTAATATGAGCTGCCATTCTAGCTACTGCCAATCCTTTTCCGGGATTAGTTTCGTTTGATGTATAATTCCCATCTTTCCAGTTACTATCAGCTGTAATCGCTTGTCTACCTAGCTCGTTAAAAGCAATATTTTGTGCTGAATGACTAGATGTGGTTGCTATCGGTATCACTGTTTTAGATTTATTAGGGAAGTTACTAATAAACTGAAGGACTTGCATGCCTCCCATTGAACCACCAGTTATAGAAAATAGTTTATCAATACCAAAATGATCAAGTAAATTATATTGAGCATTCACCATGTCATTAATTGTAATAACTGGAAAATTTGTTCCAAAAATTTTTTGATCGGGATCTTTATGACTTGGTCCGAATGATCCCATACATCCACCAATTACGTTAGAGCAAATAACAAAATATTTAGTTGTATCGATAGCTTTATCAGGACCTACTGCATAACTCCACCAACCCTCTTTGTCAGTTACAGGGTTTATTCCGGTTACAAATTGATCTCCTGTTAGAGCATGAAAAACTAATATTGCATTATCTTTTTTTGAATTAAGAGAACCGTAAGTTTCATAGGCTATTGGAAAATCTTTTATGGTTTTTCCACAGTCTAATTTTAGTGGTTTATTAACAATTAAAGTTTTTATGTTTTTTTCAGTATTCATAGTTTTAGACTGTTTCGAATTGTGAGAAAAAAAACTATTTTAGCGGTTTTTTTTAAGCGCTCGCAATTCAGTTAAATCAGCGCATAAATTTTTTACTAGAACTTATTTATTATGTCAATTTTTTAAAAAATCCTCTTATTCTCTATAAAATTTCGTAATTTTATCTATAAAGAGCACATAAATTAAAAAAAATGATAACTCCAAATTTCAAAAAATTTGATATTGAGGCTTATAAGCCCGGTAAATCAAAAGTTAAGAAACTTAAGAATGTGATTAAGCTTTCTGCAAATGAGTCTGCATTAGGTATGAGCCCTAAAGCAAAGAAAATAATATCAAATAAAAATCTAAATTTAGATAAATATCCAGATGGAAAATCTCAAAATTTAAGAAAAGCAATATCTAAAGCTTATAAATGTAATTCTGAGAAAATTATTTGTGGAGCAGGTTCAGATGAAGTTATTCAAATGCTCTGTCAATTGTTTTTAAACCCAAAAGATGAGGTTGTGGTACCAGAGTATAGTTTTTTAATGTACAGAATTTACTCAAAAATTGTAGGTGCAAAAGTTGTATTAGCAAAAGAAATTAATTTTAAAATTTCAGTAAATGAAATTTTAAAAAAAATAACAAAAAAAACCAAAATTGTGTTTATAGCTAACCCAAACAATCCTACAGGAACCTACTTAACTAAAAGAGAAGTTTTAGAATTAAGAAAAAGATTAAATAAAAAAATTTTATTAGTTATTGATGATGCTTACGCAGAATATATGAAAAATGAAGATTATTCTTCAGGTTTAAATTTGTTTAAGAATAAAGATAATGTTTTTATCCTAAGAACTTTTTCTAAAATGTTTGGATTAGCTTCTCTAAGAATAGGTTGGGGATACGGATCAAAAAAAATAGTGGATGCACTAAATGTTATAAAACCTCCATTTAATGTAAATGGTATTGCTCAATTAGCTGCCATTGAATCACTAAAGGATAAAGCTTTCATAAATAAATCGATTAGACATAATTTATTATATTCTAAAAAAATTAAGAAATTTCTTGAGTCATATAATATTTTTTCAAATTCAGTTTCAGCAAATTTTTTGTTCCTTAATTTTGAAAAATGCAGGTATTCATCAAAATTTTTGTATGAAAAACTTAAAAATAAGGGAATTATTTTAAGATCAACAGAAGATGGTTATCATATAAAGAATAAATTAAGATTAACTATTGGATCTAAAAAAGAAAACTTAAAGTTTATGAGTGTTATTAAGCAAGTATTGAAAAAATGAAAAATATTTTTATTATTGGCTGTGGATTATTAGGTTCATCTTTATTAAGGCGTATTAGTAAAAAAAAAATAGCAAAAAAAATTTTTATTTACGAAAAATCAAAATCGAATATTGCTAAGATTAAAAGATTAAAATTACCTGGAATAATTGTTAAATCATTAAAAGAAGCTGCAAGTAATTCTGATTTAATCATTTTTTGTACACCAATGAGTGAATACAAAAATATTATTTTAAAAATTAATAAATTTATACCATCAAAAACTTTGATTACTGATATTGGTTCTTCAAAAATTGAAACTTCTAAAATTATAAATAAATTTTTAAAGAAAGGTGTTCATTGGATTCAAAGTCACCCGATAGCTGGATCAGAGGTCAGTGGACCGGAGCATGGTAAAGAAAATATGTTTACTGATAGATGGTGCATACTAATTAAAGAAAAAAATATTAAAAAAAATAATATAAATATTCTAACTAAGTTTTGGAAAAAAATTGGAGCAAAAGTGGTTGTTATGAGCGCTGAAAAACATGATAAAATTTTTTCTATTACCAGTCATTTACCACACTTAATTGCATATAATCTGGTCAAATCTGCACAAGATTTTGAGAAAAAACAACATTATGAGCTAATCAAATATAGCGCTGGAGGATTAAGAGATTTTTCTAGGATTGCAGCATCAAATGAAATTATGTGGAGAGATATTTTTTTTAATAATAAAAATAATATTTCAAAAGCGATTGATTTATTTATCAAAAATTTAAATCAATTTAAAAAAGATATTAACTCAAAAAATAATAAGTCTATTATAAAAAAACTTATTCAGACTAAAAAAGTAAGGTCTAAAATCATCAAATTAAAACAGGATATTGATAAGCCTGACTTTGGAAGAAACTAATATTTTATTATAGATATTTTTTTTATCTTTAGCTTCGCAGTTTTTTGAATTCTATTTATTGTCTCTAAAATTGGCATAATAATTACTTTTTTTTCTGGTCCATATGCATGAATTAGTTGTTTGGAATTTAAACACATTGCAACATGACCTTTCCAAAAAATAATATCTCCTTTTTTAAATTTTCTTTTTTTTGAATTCTTTCTTGTATATTTGATCTGATCTTTCGTATCTCTTGGATAAAATGAGTCATTATAATAAAAAAAAATTTGTAATAATGCTGAGCAATCAATACCCTGAAATGTTTTTCCACCCCAAACATATTTTACATTTAAAAATTTTTTAAATATTTTTGTAAAATTATTTTCTTTATGATTTAATTTTTTAATATCTGCTTTTTTAATCCATTTATTTTTTTCAATTTTTACGTAATACCTATTTTGCTCAAATACAGATAATTTAGATGCAAGAGGAAGCCAACTTTTAGTTCCAATTCCAGGTTTTTTAAAAATCCTCGCTTTTAATGAACTAACTTTATAATTAGGGTAAAATTTTTTAACATATTTTGAATTTTTTATAAAGCCGTTATAGTTATCAAATAAAGTTTTAATTTTTATCCAATTTTTACTTTTTGCTAAAATTTTGAATTTTTCACCATATATAATTTGTGAAGTTACTTCAGATCTTCTAGAAGGATTTTTGTAAATATTCGAAAAATTGTTTATAAAATAAAAATTATTTTGCACCAAATTTAATTTTGTTTTTAATAAACCATAAACAAATAAGTGATGGTATCACCATAATAGTCGTTAAAACAAAAAATGTTCCCCAATCTCCGTTTAACCAGTCAACCAAAGCTCCAGATGATGAAGCCAAAGTAGTACGACCAGCAGTACCAATTGAAGCAAGTAATGCATATTGTGTAGCTGTATAAGTTCTATCAACTAGTAATGATATAAATGCAACAAATGCTACAGTTGCAAAAGCTGCAGTGATATCATCAGCTATGACGGCAATTGCAAATAAAATTTCAGATTTTCCAGTCCATGCTAAAACTGCGAATAAAAGATTTGTTATAGCCATTAACCCCCCGGCAAAGAACATTGTTTTAATTGTTCCAGCTCTCATGGCCATCACACCACCTAACAAAGTAAATACAACTGTTGTTATCCAACCAAGCCCTTTTGAATAAATTGCAATTTGACCTTTAGAAAAACCTATTTCTTTATAAAATACAATTGACATCCTTCCCATGAATGCTTCACCTATTTTAAATAAAAATACAAATCCTAAAATTCCAACTGCAATGGCAAAACCATTTTTTTTAAAAAAACTAATAATAGGTCCACCTATAGTTCCTGTAATATATGCGATAAAGTTTGTAATTATATTGCTAGATCCAAGTTTTCCTTCAATTAATTTGTCAGTTTCTCTCTGTTTTGCTTGTCTGTTTGTCTCTATAGGTTCATGAACAAACATTAATCCAATATTCATTAAAATTATTAAAATACCTAAAATTAAAAAAGTAGCTTGCCAGTAGTCAGCTACCCCTAGGTTTTCAAAAAATTCTGCCGTAAATAAAGCAACAACTCCACCTAATTTATAACCTGTCCACCAACCAACAACAGCCATAGCTGCACCTGCAGCCATTGATTTTCCCTCATTTTCATTTATCTGTTCAATTCTTAATGCATCTACAGTTATATCTTGGGTTGCTGACGCAATAGCAATAATCAAGCCTACAGTAATTAATAAGGCCAAATTTTCAGTTGGATTAATCACACTCCAAACAACAAGACTTAACAAAATAATTAATTGCATCAAAACTATCCAGCCTCTTCTATGGCCTAATTTTTTTGTTAGTATTGGAATTTGAATTCTATCTATAATGGGAGCCCACAAGTAATTGAAAGCGTATACCCCAAAAATTAAACCTGCCCATCCAATTGTTGATCTACTAAGGCCTTCTTCTTTAAGCCAAAGACTTAAGCTACTTGCAATTAATACCCATGGGAATCCACTTATCGAACCTAATAAAAGAATTCTTACCATTCGAATATCTTTATAAACTGCAAGAGAATCAAGCCATGTTTGTTTCTTTGTTTCAGACATATTTAATTTCTCCAAAAAGATGGTAAGAATAATACTAATATTGCAAACAACTCAAGTCTACCTAAAATCATACCTAAAGTTAAGATCCATTTTGAAATATCAGGTAAAGCTGAAAAATCACCATTTGGACCAATAATTGGGCCCAATCCTGGACCAACATTTGATATTGATGTGGCAGCTCCAGAAATAGCAGTAATAAAGTCTAGACCTGTTAAAGATAATAAAGCAGCTAAAACAAAAAATATTACAAAGTAAAAATAAATAAATGAAATTATTGATGCTATAAATTTATCATTTACAGGTCCTTGATTGTATTTAATTATAAATATTCCCTTAGGATATATAATTTTTTTTAGTTGATTTAAAATGAATAGATATAAAATTTGAATTCTAAAAATTTTAACACCACAAGTAGTTGATCCAGCACAACCACCAATAAACATCAGCGCGAGAAATATAGTTACAGGAAAGCCTCCCCAACCATCAAATTCAGCATTTACATAACCCGTTCCAGTTAATATTGAAATTGTATTAAAAAAAACAGATCTTAAACTAAATTTTTCATCATTAACGAATAATAAATATATTGATAATATAATAATGCTTATGATTATTATTTTAATAAATGTTCTGATTTGAGTATCATTTAAAAAAATTTTTTTATTTCCATTGATAAATTTTATATATGTAATAAATGGAATACTTCCTAAAATTATAAATATCATCGATGATATTTCTATAGCAACACTGTTAAAATATCCGATTGATTGATTATAATTAGAAAATCCACCTGTCGCTATTGTAGTCATAGAATGAGTTAAACTATCAAATTTTCCCATTCCAAATATCCAATATGATATTGCACAGACAGCAGTTAAACCCGAATAAATAAAAATAAGTCTCAAAGCTATTTCTTTTGATTTGGGAAGAATTTTTTCAGATGAGTCGTTGCTAGAAATTTTAAATAATTGCATACCACCAACATTCATTATAGGCATTAGAGTAATTGCCATTACAATTATACCAATACCACCCAACCACTGAAGTATTGCTCTCCATAATAGAATACCTTTTGGTGTATTCTCTAAGTCAGAAATAATTGTTGATCCAGTTGTTGTAATACCAGACATACTTTCAAAAAAAGCATCGGTAATTGAAAGTTCCATAGTTGAAAATATAAATGGTAAAGATCCAAAAATAGCAATATTTAACCATGACAAAGCAGTTAATAAAAATGCTTGTTGTAAGTTTAACTTCTTATCGTGATCTAGATTTGTAAGAAAAAATAGTGATCCAAAAACTATAGTTACAATAGATGCACCAAAAAATGATGAATCTATTTCAGAATAAATAAATTGTGCAATTATGGGGATGAACATTGAGACCCCTAAAACTATTTGCAAAATTCCTAATGTAAAAAAAACAGTTTTATAATTAGACATTTTGAAAGAACATTATTTTATGGTAAATAAATTTCAACTCTATAAGAATTAATAAAATCGCCAATTTAAGATTTTTATAAAAGATATATGCGTGATTAAAAAAGAAATTTTAGATAAAACAAGTGCTTGGCCTTTCGTTGAAGCAAAAAAAATGCTTCGTGAGAGAAAATCATTTATTGACAAAAAAGGGAAAATTACTCTTCAAACAGGATATGGCCCAAGTGGCCTTCCTCATATCGGAACATTTGGTGAAGTTGCGAGGACCTCAATGATGGTTAATGCCTTAAAGCAATTTACAGATCTGCCAACAGAATTAATTACCTTTTCCGATGATATGGATGGTCTAAGAAAAGTTCCTGATAATGTTCCTAATCAGGAATTATTAAATGAAAACTTACATAAACCACTAACACAAGTTCCAGATCCATTTGAAAAATTTGCAAGTTTTGGAGAATATAATAATGAAATGTTAAAAGATTTTTTAAATAGTTTTAATTTTAAATACAGTTTTAAAAGTTCGACATCTTTATACAAAGGTGGTTTTTTCAATCCAACTTTAAAAATTATTTTAGAAAATTATGATGGTATAATGAATATTATACTTCCAACCTTAGGCAAAGAACGTCAACAAACTTACTGTCCTTTTTTACCTATTTGTCCAGATACAGGTCATGTTCTCGAAATACCAGTAATAGAAATTGATAAAAAAAATTCTAAAATAATTTTTGATAACAAAGGTAAAAAATTAGAGTCTAGTATTTTGGATGGAAATTGCAAATTACAATGGAAAGTTGATTGGGCAATGAGATGGTATGCTCTAGATATAGATTTTGAAATGTATGGAAAAGACCTTATTGAAAGTGCAATTTTATCGACTAAAATTGTAAATTTAATTGGTAAAAAACATCCATCTGGATTTGCTTATGAATTATTTCTTGATGAAAAGGGTGAAAAAATTTCAAAATCAAAAGGAAACGGTATTACTATCGAACAGTGGTTAAAATATGCTTCACCTGAAAGCTTATCTTTATACATGTATCAAAATCCCAAAAGAGCAAAAAAACTTTATAAAGAAATAGTGCCTAAAGCTGTAGATGAGTATCTTGACAATATTGAAAAATCAAAAAAACAAACAGATCAACAATTAATAATGAATCCTGTCTGGCATGTTCATAATGGCAATACACCAAAAGAAGAAATGATAATGTCCTTTTCTATGTTGTTGAATTTAGTTGAAACAAGCAATGCTGATAACAAAGATTTATTATGGAAGTTTGTTAAAAAATATAAATCCAACATTTATGAAAAAAACTTCCCAATTTTTGATAGACTAGTCGGTTATGCAATTAAGTATTTTAATGATGTTATTAAGGCTCAAAAAAAATATAAAAATCCATCTGAAAATGAAAAATTAGCTTTGAAAGCTTTAGTTAAAACTTTAGAACAATGTAATGATGAGATGTCGCCAGAAGATATACAAACATTAATTTATTCAACAGGTAAAGAGAATGGGTATGCAGAAAACTTAAGAGATTGGTTTAAGTTAATTTATGAAGTGGTGTTTGGAGATGAAAATGGACCTAGAATGGGTTTTTTTATTAGTTTTTTTGGTGTTAACGAAACAAAAGAGTTGATAATTAGTAAATTAAAATAATGTATTCAAATTTAAGATCTTTAATATTTAAAATAGATCCTGAAAGAGCACATTTTTTAGCAATTCAATCTCTTAAACTCAATTTAGTTTCAAATATATTTGATGAAAACAAAAATGATCCCCTATTAAAAACTAAATTATTTAATCAAGATCTTGATAATCCCATTGGTATTGCAGCAGGTTTTGATAAGAATGCAGAGGTATACAACCCTTTATTTAAATTGGGTTTTGGATTTGTTGAAGTGGGTACGGTTACACCATTAAAACAATATGGAAATGAAAAACCAAGAGTATTTAGATTGGTAGAAGATCAAGCATTAATTAATAGGTTAGGTTTTAACAACCATGGATCAGATACAATATTAAACAGAATAAAATCTAATAAAAAACTAGGTGTACTAGGTGTAAATGTAGGTCCAAACAAAGACTCTAATGACAGATTTAATGATTATTTACTTGGATTAGAAAAATTTTATGAGGTTGCAGATTATATTACAATTAATATTTCTTCACCAAATACTGAAAATCTTAGAAATTTTCATGAAGAGAATAAATTAAAAGAGTTACTAAAATCTGTCTCAGAGAAAAAAAAACAATTAAAAACTGAAATTCCTATAGCTGTAAAGATTTCACCAGATATAAATGAAAATCAAATTGAATTAATTTCAGAAATACTTTTAGAAAATGACATAAGTGCTATAATAATTTCAAATACCTCCGAAGCTTCTAGGGAAACACTTCAAAATATACAGAGACATCAAAAAGGTGGATTATCTGGAAAACCTATTGAAAAAAAATCAAATCTCTTAATAAGTAAATTCTACAATTTAATTAAAGGTAAAATTAAAATAATTGGAGTAGGCGGCGTTGACTCTGGTAAAGCAGCTTATGATAAGTTTTTATTAGGAGCAGATTATGTTCAATTGTACACTGGTATGGTATTTCAAGGACCTAATATTGCTGGCATCATTAAAAAAGACCTAAAAGAATTACTAATAAGAGATGGTGTTAAAAATTTCACAGAAATTGTGGGAAATAAAACTGTTTCCTAAATGTATTAAACTTGACGCCTTCAATATCTCGCCTTATATAGGCACTGTTATTATGTCAAAAAAATGCGAACTTACCGGTAAAATTCCTATGAAAGGTCATAATGTTAGTCATGCTAACAATAAGACTAAAAGAAGATTTTTACCTAATCTTAAAAAAGTAAAATTTACAAGTGAGCTCACTGGAAGAAGTTTAAAACTTACTGTAAGCAACTCAGGTGTAAGGTCAGTTGACAAAAAAGGTAGTTTTGATGAATTTTTAAAAACTGTAAAAAATAAAAATTTATCTCCTAGATTAAAAAAGTTAAAAAAAGTAGTTTTAATTAAATCCCCATTTAAAAAGAAACCTGTAGCTAAATCAGCTTAATGAACAAATTATTTATCACTCTGTCGATAATGATGGGGGTTGTTGTACTATCTTCTAACTATTTAGTTCAGTTCCCAATAAACTATTTTGGATTAAATGAGATTTTAACTTATGGAGCTTTTAGTTACCCAATAGCTTTTTTAATAACAGATTTAGCAAATAGGTCGTATGGAAAATTATTAGCAAGGCAAATTGTATATTTGGGCTTTTTAATAGGAATTATATTTACATTGTTATTCTCAACTAATTTTGCAGATTTAATCTCTGTTAGAATTGCAATAGGATCAGGGGTAGCTTTTATTACCGCTCAATTGTTAGATATTCAAATTTTTGATCGATTAAGAAAAAAAGATTGGTTTGTAGCTCCACTTACTTCATCTTTGATTGGATCAACAGTTGATACATTTTTATTTTTCTCAATATCATTTTATGCAACAGGAGTGCCCTGGGTTACTTTATCTCTTGGAGATTTAGCGGTTAAAATTTTAGTTGCTATAATAATGTTGATACCATTCAGAATGTTATTGAAAATTATTAAACCAATTAAAGTTTAATATAAAAATTTATAAGACAAAATTTTATAAGCTAACTTTGCAACAAGAAAATTATAAGAATTAAAGCCTTTAATCGGTGACAATTCATTAATATCAGCACCAACAATTTTTGAGTTTTTCGCTGCAATTCTAATTATATCCAATGTTTCATCCCACAAAAGTCCTCCTGGTTCAGGTGTACCAGTTGCAGGCATAATACTTGAATCTAGTCCGTCTACATCAAATGTAAGATAAACATTTTTATTTTTAATTAGTTTTTTAAATTTAGATAAATTCCATTTTTTTTTATCTTTTGCCCAAAAAATATTTATTCTTGAAGAATTTTTTTTTAAAAATGGGATTTCACTTTCTGAGATGTTTCTTATGCCAAATGAAATTAACGAAACATTTTTATAATCCAGACACCTTCTAATTGCTGAAGCATGTGAAAATTTTTCTCCATTATAACTTTGACGTAAATCTGCATGAGCATCAAAATGTAACAGACAAATGTTTTTATATTTTTTAGCAAAAGGAACAATACATCCAGGTGTTATTGAATGTTCACCACCCAAAGTCATTGGGAAAAGCTTTTTATCTAAAATCTCTTTATTAATCTTTGAGATTTTATTCAGAGCTTTTTGGATATTTTTATCAATTTTAAATGGTTTTAAAGTTTTAATGCCTATTTTTTTATAAGGTTCGCAATTAAGCTCCTCATCATAAAGCTCAACTTGATGAGATGCTTTTATAATTTCTTTAGGTCCATTTCTTGTTCCTCCCCCATAACTGACAGTTTTTTCTAAACCAAATGGAACAATTACAGTTTTTTCTTTAAAGTTAAATTTATTATCAATTCCTAAAAATCCGTTTTTATTTGAGAGATATTTCAATTTTATTAAAAAAGTTTTGTAAAGTTTTTTCTTATTCTATTTTTCCATTCACCCTTATGATAAGCATCACTAGCAATTAATGGCAAAACACTAGTTGCCTCTGCAAACACCATTTGTTCTTTCGTAATGTCTACTTTTCCCCACGAACTTGCCTCTTTTAATGTGGAGCTACTACAAGCACCGTCTCTACTATCAGCAACAGTAATTTGAACAGCATATTTATGCATGTCTACATCCTTGCCTAATAGTTCAGCGCAAATAACAGTATCTTGAATAAAGTTTTTAGGCACACCGCCACCAATCATAAATAATCCAGAACCTTTAGATTTGATTTTAATTTCAGTTAGTTCTCTAAATTCTCTAACGGAGTCTATTGTCATATGTTTTTTTGGATTTTGTTCTTGATGCATAACTAAACCGAATCCTGCACTCGAATCAGTAAAAGCAGGGCAGAAGATAGGAACATTGTTATCAAAAGCGGTTTCAATTAAAGAGTCTTTTTTCTTTGAGTTATTTTTTAAATATTTTCCCATTTCATAAATGAACTCTCTTGAAGTGTAGCTTCTCGCCTCTAAGTTATTTGCGATTTCACATATGATTTTATCACACATTTGAAGCTCTTCTTCATCTATGTAGGTATCGTAAATTCTATCTATATAGTTATTCCTCAACTCAGTATCATCTTGAAATTGTGAACCTTGATAATGTTTAAAACCAAGAGCTTCAAAAAAGTCCATATCTACTATTGAGGCACCAGTTGCAACAATTGCATCTACCATATTGTATTTAACTAAATCTTTATAAATATTCATACATCCAGCTGCTGAAGTAGAGCCTGCTAAAGTAAGAAAAATTGTACAATCTTTGTCTTTAAGCATCTCATTAAAAATATTAGCAGCATTTGCTGTTTCTCTAGAAACAAATGACATTTTTTCCATTGAAGACATAATTTTTCTACTATCAAAAGAAGTTATATCGATGTGTTCAACAGGATTTTTTAAAAAATCTTTTTTACTGTTATGACCTGGATTTTTTTGACCTGACATTAAGCTACCATGTTAGCTTTGTTAATGTCTTTATCATACATTGTCATTATCGGATTATCTTCAACTTCGTAAATTTCATTTGAGTAATATCCATTAAACTGAGTTCTAAATGTCAATCCGTACGCCCCAAGTTGACCTAGTTCAATATAATCATTTTCTTTAATATTATTTGGAAGCAAAAAAGGACCTTTCATATAATCCATGCTATCACATGTTGGTCCAAAGAAATCAAAAGCAGTTAATTTTTTTGAAATTATTTTATTTGAATTTTCTTTAATCATTCTAGATGGGAATACCATGTTTGGTGTACCTGCATCAAATAGAGTACCATAGGTACCATCATTAATATAAAGCTTTTGTTTTTTCCTTAAATTAACCCTTACAACTGTCGACCCACTTTCCGCAACTATACCTCTACCAGGCTCACAAATAATTTCTGGAAGTTTTTCAAGCTTTAAATTTTCTAAACTCTTAATTATTTCATTAAAATAACTATCTAAAGATTGTGGAATTAAGTCAGGATAGATTGTAGGGAAACCTCCACCTACATTAATGTAATGTGGAATAATTTTTGTCTTTTTAATTATATTTCCAATTTCACTAATTCCTTTCGCATAAGAAATTGGATGCATACATTGTGAACCTACGTGAAAACTTAAACCAATTTTTTTAGCATGTTGTTTTACAAGTCTTAATAAACCTACTGCTTCTGATGTTAAAGCACCAAATTTTTTTGATAAATCAATTTCTGCATGTTCATTTGAAACAGCAACTCTTACAAATAATTCTAAATCTTTAGCGTTATCTGTGCTTTCAATTATTTTAATCAGTTCATCTTTAGTATCTAATGAAAAAGTTTTTACACCATAATTAAAATATGCTTCTTTTATACTTTCTCGGCTTTTAACAGTATGCATATATGAGCATTTAGCTGTATTGCTAAAAGTTCTAATACTTTTAATTTCCTCAATTGATGCAACATCAAATTGTTCAACTCCACTTTCTATGATTGTTTTGATTACTTCAGGGTGTGGATTGGTTTTGACTGCATATAAAATTTTTCCCGGAAATTTGTTTAGGAAAAATTTAACAGCAGATTTTATGGGGTTCTTTCTTATACAGTAAACTGGTTTTTCAGGTTTCAGTTGATTAACTAATTCCTCAACTGATTTAAATTTTTGCATTTTAAATGCCTCCAAAAAAAATTTAATAAAAAAAAGTCTTTTTAAAAAAAACTTTAATATTTTTTGGCATATAAAGTAAACAGCACTAAAGTAAAGCAAATAATTCAAGCCAGAAATGCGTAAAATTCATATATTGTAAAATCTTGCAGAGACCCCATATAAGGGGCATGAAAGAAGAGCCAAAACTACAGAATCTAAGTGATTTTAAAAATAAGTCATTATTAATCGTGGATGACGATAATCCTTTCCGTGAGAGATTAGCAAGAGCTATGGAAAAAAAAGGATTTGAAGTTTTTCAAGCAGAAAGTGTGCAAAAGGGAGTTGAATCTGTAAAAGCTAAAAAACATGGTTTTGCTGTTGTAGATTTAAGACTTGGAGATGGTAATGGACTTGAGGTTGTAAAAGAAATTCAATCTTCAAATAGTGATAGTAGAATTATTATGTTAACTGGTTATGGAAATATTCCAACGGCAGTAGCTGCCATCAAAGAAGGTGCTATAGATTATTTAGCAAAACCTGCTGATGCAGAAGATGTAGAGAAAGCATTATTGGCCGATCCTTCAAAAAAAGCAGCTCCACCAGAAAACCCCATGTCGGCTGACAGAGTTAAGTGGGAACATATACATAGAGTTTTTGAGTTATGTAATAGGAATGTCTCAGAAACAGCCAGAAGACTTAAAATGCACAGAAGAACTCTTCAAAGAATTCTATCTAAAAGATCACCTAGATAAATTTTTTAATTTTAATTATTTGCTTAGTCAAAAGTGCTAAAAGCATAATTTTAAAAATCTCGGCTAATAGAAAAGGTTTTGCACCTAAAGCAAAAATTGGCTTGTCCCATCCAATCAATGTTCCAAGCCAAATTAGACCTAAAATATAGATTGTTGAAGTTGCAATAATTAACTTAAATAAAATAACAAAAAAATTGTCATCAATCTTTATTTTAGAAGCTAGGTAACAAGCCGTTAAAAAACCAATTAAGTAACCCATAGTTGGTCCTGTAAAGTAAACTAATCCAACACCTTTTTCAGGGGAATTTGAAAATACAGGAAGCCCCACAATTCCTTCAATTAGATATAGACTAATTGTAGCTAGTGCAATTTTATGCCCTAAACTTATTCCTAAAAATAATACAACAAACGTTTGCATAGTCATAGGAACTGGATAGAAAGGAATTTTGATCTTTGCTGATATAGTTAGTGCTATTGAACCAAGGACAATAACAACCAGAGATTTAAATAGTTTAGCTTGTGTGAGATTTTTTGTTAATTCCATTGCTAAATAATACTCAAAATATAAAAAATAATCTACTTCTAATTGTTATAATGATTGAAAGTAAATTTTTTTATGTACAGAATATGTTATCATTATAATATTTAATATTACTTCATGAATAAAATTCAAAAAACAGATCATTTTTATTTGATTGATGGCTCCGGTTACATTTTTAGAGCTTATTATGCTTTACCTCCATTAACTAGAAAAAGTGATGGACTTCCAACAGGTGCTGTAAGTGGTTTTTGCAGTATGTTATTTAAATTATTAGAGGACTCAAAATCTGATCAAAACTTGCAAAAACCAACACATTTTGCAGTAATATTTGATTCAGCAAGAAAAACTTTCAGAAATGAAATTTATAGTGACTACAAAGCTAATAGGTCAGAGGCTCCTGATGATTTGGCTCCTCAATTTGAATATATAAGAAAATCAGTTCTAGCATTCAATTTACCATCTGTAGATCTTCCTAATTATGAGGCAGATGATTTAATAGCTACATATGTTGATCAAATCATTAAAAAAGGTGCAAAGGTTACAATTGTCTCATCAGATAAAGATTTAATGCAGCTTTATAAAAAAGGGGTTCGAATTTTTGACCCCATGAAAAACAAATTTATAACTGACTATGATGTCTTAAAAAAATTTGGGGTAGATGCCTCTAAAGTTATTGATGTGCAATCTTTAGCAGGAGATAGTAGTGATAATGTTCCTGGTGTACCAGGGATAGGTGTTAAGACAGCTGCAGAGTTAATTAACAAATATGGCACTTTAGAAAATTTACTAAAATCTGCTCATGAGATTAAGCAAAACAAAAGAAGAGAAACATTAATTGAGAACAAGGATAAAGCATTAATAAGTAAAAAACTTGTAACACTAGATCATAATTCTCCAGTAAATAAAGAGTTAAGTGAATTTAAATTGCAAAATATAGATAAAGATAAATTATATAAATTTTTAAGAGAAATGGAATTTAACAGGTTGTTAAGCTCTGCGATTTCTGCTTATGGAGAACCTGAACTAGAAAGTAATAAGATTGAAACTCAAAATATAGAAAAACAACAAACGATAAATAACAAAAATTATTATTTAATTAATAGTTTAGATGAAATTGATAAATGGATAGACGAGGCAGAAGAAGTTGGTGAAGTTGCTGTAGATACAGAAACCACATCATTAGATCCTCACCAAGCAGATTTAGTGGGTATTTCTCTTTGCTCTAAAGTTGGAAAAGCATGTTACATACCAGTTGGTCATAAGTCACCTAAGTGTCTTAAAAAAGATGCAGTAATTAAAAAATTAAAAAAAATATTAGAAGATCCTAGTATAAAAAAAATAGGACAAAATATAAAATTTGATTTTATCGTATTTTATAAGTGTGGAATAACGCTTTCATCAATGGAAGATACAATGCTAATGTCTTATGTCTTAGATGCAGGAAAAAATAGACATAATATGGATACTCTATCAGAAATTCATTTGGGACATAAAACTATTTCTTTTAAAGAGATGGTAGGCACAGGTAAAAAAGAAATTAATTTTAGTGAAGTAGAATTAGATAAAGCAAAAGATTACGCTGCTGAAGATGCTGATGTTACTTTTAGATTATATAAGAAATTTATCAAAAATTTAAAATCAGAAAAGATGATAAATATCTATGAAATTTTTGAAAAGCCATTAATTAAAATTCTCGCATTTATGGAAATAGAGGGAGTTGAAATTGATATTAAGTTTTTAAAATCTCTTTCATCTAAATTTGAAAAAAAAATTCAAAAACTTGAAAAAGAAGTATTTAAAATTTCTAAAAAAGAGTTCAATATTGCATCCCCAAAGCAATTAGGTGAAATAATTTATAATGACTTAAAAATAGCTGGATTAAAGAAAACAAAAAAAGGAAGTTTTGCCACAAGTGCAAGTGTTTTGGAGGATTTAGCTTTTAAAGGTCATGAGTTTCCAAAATTAATTTTAAACTGGAGACAAGTTTCAAAATTAAAAAATACCTATTCAGATGCTTTACCTGAACATTTAAACCCAAATACAAAAAGAGTTCATACTTCGTTTTTGTTAGCTGCTACAACCACTGGAAGACTAGCATCTAGTGATCCTAACTTACAAAACATACCAATTAAATCAGAAGATGGAAAAGATATAAGAAAAGCTTTTACTGCAAAAAAAGGGCACCTATTGATTTCAGCAGATTACAATCAAATTGAGATGAGAATTTTAGCAGACCTGGCAGATGTAAAAGAACTGAAAAAAGCTTTTAAAAATAAAGAGGATATTCACTCTTTAACAGCTAGCCAAATATTTAATATTGATATTAAAAAAGTTAATCAAGATCAGAGACGAAAGGCTAAGGCTATTAATTTTGGAATTATTTATGGAATTTCGCAATATGGACTAGCAAAGCAAATTAACGTTTCTAATTATGAAGCAGAGGAATTTTTGAATTCATATTTTGCTAAGTTTCCAGAAATTAAAGTTTATATGGATAATACAATTAAATTTTGTAGGAAAAGTGGATATGTTAATAATATTTTTGGACGAAGATCTCACTTTAATGGAATAAATGACAAAAACTTTAATGTCAGAAATTTTCAAGAACGTGCTGCAATTAATGCTCCCATTCAAGGTTCTGCCTCTGAAGTGATGAGATTAGCTATGATAAGATTAGATAAGAAATTATTAGAAGAAAAAAATTCTAATTCAAAAATGCTCTTGCAAATTCATGATGAATTAATTTTTGAAATTCCAAAAAAAGACGAAAAAGTAATGATTAAATTAATTGAGAAAGAAATGACCAGTGTGGCTCAGAGTGATCATCATTCTTTTTCAACTCCTTTAACAGTTGATATTAATGTTGGAGATAATTGGGGTATGTTTCATTAAATTTATAACATTGCCCAAATTAGGACAATTTAGTATTTTTAAACTATTTTATGCAAAAACAAACAATAGCTTTAATTGATGACGATAGAAATATTTTAACAAGTTTAAGTATCGCATTAGAAAAAGAGGGTTTTAAAGTTCAAACATATATTGATGGTGAAAGCGCATTAATTGGTTTAACCAGAATGCCCCCTGACTTAGCAG
>CACLRF010000008.1 GCA_902609235.1 uncultured Pelagibacteraceae bacterium | reverse complement strand
GATGCCTTATTAGGTGCCATGAGAAAAAAAGATATTGGCACATTTTTTCCAGATAATAAAAATAAGTTTAAAAATATAAGATCTCCAAAAATGCTAAATCCAATTCTTAAGATATTAAAAGAAAATAACTTTTATATTAATAATTTAGATATTAATTTAATATGCGAGCAACCAAAAATATCAAAATATAGAAAAAAAATATTAAATTCTTTATCTAATTTATTAGACTGTGACTCAAATTTAATTAATCTGAAAGGTAAAACAGTTGAAAAATTAGGATTAATTGGAAAGGAAAAAGCAATAGCTTGTGAAGTTATTTGCTCGATTTCACAATGAAAAAAATTAACATCTTAGTATCGACTTTTTTTGGTTTTGGTTATTTAACCAAAATACCAGGAACTGTAACATCGTTTGTTACAACCGTATTTATATATATAGCATATGAACATCTTGGATACACTGATCTTAAATTTTCTATAATTTTTTTTACTCTTTTATTTTTCTATTCTTTTTATGCTGTAAAAGATACCGAAAGTGAATTTAAGAATAAAGACCCTAGACAAATAGTTATTGATGAAGTTTTGGGTCAAGCTATGTCATTAATTTTTGTTTTGTACTTAAATCAAAAGAATCAATTAAGTTTATCAATTGAAATATATTATTTGTTATCTTTTATTTTCTTCAGATTTTTTGATATTTTAAAGCCTTTTCCAGTTAGTTATTTTGATAGAAATTTCAAAAATTACTTTGGAATAATTATGGATGATATAATTGCAGGTTTATATTCGATGATATTAATATATTTAATAAGCTTAAAATTCTAATGGGTATTCAATCGCTTCATAAAAAATTAATTAAAAAAAAATTAACTATATCTGTAGCCGAGTCTTGTACGGGTGGATTATTGGCTCATAATTTGACTAAATTAGCTAATTCATCAAAATATTTTCAAATGGGTCTAACCACTTACTCTAATCAAGCCAAAACAAAGATATTAAAGGTTAATAAAAATATTATTAGAAAATATGGTGCAGTAAGCCATGAGTGTTGTAAGGCAATGGTTCAAAATTTATCTAAAATTTCGAAGAGTAAAATCAACGTCTCCATAACAGGAATTGCTGGACCAGGAGGTGGATCAGAAGAAAAACCAGTAGGTCTTGTTTATATTGGTATCAAAAAAGGTAAAACTTTGCTTATTAAAGAAAATAAATTTAAATCAATAAACCGTAATTCAATTCAGAAATCAACAGTTCGTACTGTAATTAAGATAATTAGTAAAATTATTTAATACTTTCAGCTCTTTTTTGGAACGCATCTGCTATCTTTTCTAAACCAAATTGAAAAGATTTGGTCATTAAAATATTTAAAAACTTATTTTCAATTTCAAAATCAATATCAAACATAACCTCAGTTTTGTAACCATCAGTATCATTTCCTAATTCAATAAATTTCCAATTATTTTCTAAGTGATTTAATGGTCCACCTAAATTAACAACATGAATATGATCATTTTTTTTATTTAATTTAACGTCACTTTTAAATGTATCCTTAAACGGCCCCTTACCTATTGTAAGATCTGCAATAATATTTATTATATCGCCGTCATCACTTCTCTTATAAACTTTTGAATTATCACAGAAAGGAATAAATTCTGGGTATTTTTCAATATCTAAAACAAACTCAATTAGCTTATCTTTTCTGTTATCAATTAATCGCTTAACTGATGCTTTTGGCATTAATTATTTTTTAATCTGTTTTGCTGAAGTTTCGCAAAATCTTCATCAGCATGATATGAGGATCTTGTTAAAGGAGATGAAGATACTAACAAAAATCCTTTAGCTTTTGCTATTGTTTCTAAATCTTCAAATTCTTTTGGCGTGTAATATCGATCTAATGGATAATGTTTAGTTGAAGGTTGTAAATATTGACCAATCGTTATGAAATCAACATCTGCAGCTCTTAAATCATCCATGACTTGTAAAATTTCGTCCCTTGCCTCCCCTAAGCCAACCATTATTCCTGATTTAGTAAAAATATTTTTGTTAACTTTTTTTGCATTTTTCAAAAGTTCTAAAGATGCAAAATATCTAGATCCAGGTCGAACCTTTAAATAAAGACTAGGGACAGTTTCAATATTATGATTAAAAACATCTGGTTTAGCATCTAAAACTTTTTTATAAGCATCTCCTTTTCTTAAAAAATCAGGTGTCAGAACTTCAATAGTAGTATTTGGGTTTGATTTTCTAGTTTGATTAATCACTTCAAAAAAATGTTTTGACCCACCATCATCTAAATCATCTCTATCCACTGAGGTAATTACAACATGTTTCAAATTTAATTTTTTTACTGCTTCTGCAATCTTAACTGGTTCAAGTTGATCTAATTTTCCTGGTACACCAGTTTTAACATCACAAAAAGCACAAGCTCTTGTGCATGTGTCACCCATAATCATAAAAGTTGCATGTCGTTTACTCCAACACTCTGTTATATTTGGGCAGTTTGCTTCCTGACAGACGGTTACAAGATTATTGTTATTTACTATTGTTTTAGTTAAAAAAAATTCCTTACTATTTGTAAGTTTTGATCTAATCCAATCAGGTTTTTTTTTAATTGGATTTACTGGTTTGTTTTCTTTTTCTGGATGTCTACTTTTCATCTTTTTTAATTATATAAATTGTCTCATTTTTTTTACCAAACAAAAATCGTTCTCTAATTAAAGTCTCAATATAATCAAGATCTAAATCAGTGCTTAGAAGTGAATTTTTATGATCCATATCTTCTATTTTATTAGTTAGGGTTAATTCTTCTTTTTTCAAGTTAGACAAAAGATCCTTTTTTTCTATATACGAAAAAAGACCTCTTTCTCCAGATACTAAGTTGAAACCAAAATAAAAAATAAGAAAAACAGATATTAATAAAAAATAATTTCTTTTTATTAATCGAAGCATTAATTGATCTTATTCATCCTCGCTTTTTTTCCAAGTTCTTCTTCAATACGGATTAATTGATTATATTTTGCAACCCTTTCTGATCTAGCTAAAGATCCAGTTTTAATTTGATTTGAATTAGTGCCTACTGCTAAATCAGCAATAAAAGTATCCTCACTATCACCTGATCGATGAGATATAATTGTTTTATATCCAATTGTTTGAGCAAACTTAATTACATCTAACGTTTCTGAAACAGTGCCAATTTGATTAAGCTTTATTAAGATAGAATTTGAAGAAATATTTAAGAAACCTTTCTTTAATCTTTCAAGATTTGTTACATACAAATCATCTCCAACGATCTGAACTTTATTTATTGATTTCATTAATTTATTCCATGCCAACCAATCATTTTCAGCAAATGGATCTTCAATAGACTTAATTTTATATTTTTTTATAATTTTTTGATATTCTTTGATGGATTTATCTGCTGAAATATAATTTTTTGAATGAATAGAATATTTGTTCTTTTTATATAATTCATTAGCAGCTACATCTAAACAAATAGAAACATCTTTACCATTAATAAATCCTGATTTTTTAATTGCACTCATAATTAAATCTAAAGCTTGATTATTACTACTGATCATGGGTGCAAAACCACCTTCATCACCTACGGAAGTTGATAAACCTTTATCTTTAATTAATTTACTTAAGTTTTTAATAACAAGGAAACAAATCCGCATCGCCTCAGAAAAACTTTTTGCTCGATCAGGTCGGATCATAAACTCTTGAATTCTAAGACCATTATTTGCATGCGCTCCACCATTAATAATATTCATTAATGGATAAGGTAATTGAAAGTTATTTTTTTGAAAAAAAGTTTTATACAAAGGTAATTTTTTTGCTTTTGCAGACAATTTTTTTACAGCCATTGAAACAGCCAACATCGCATTAGCTCCTAAGTTTGTTTTTTGTCTTGTACCATCCAAGTTAATTAACAAAGCATCAATTCTTTCTTGATTATGGATACTTTGTCCTTTTAATTTTTTTGAAATCTTTGTGTTAACTAAGTTAACTGCATTTAAAACACTTTTTCCTAAATACCGTTTATTATTTTTATCTCTTTTTTCAAAAGCTTCAAAAGTTCCTGTGGAAGCTCCTGAAGGACAGATAGCGGATTCGCTATTATTTTTAATATAAACCTCTGCCTCTACTGTTGGATTTCCTCTGCTGTCAAAAACTTGACGTGCTTTTACTTTTAAAATTTTACTCACTATTTTTTAATTAGATTATCTATATCGTGTAATTGTTTTAATAGATTCTCTAATTTATTCAATGGTACCATGTTTGGTCCATCCGATGGAGCGTTGTCTGGATCTTGGTGTGTTTCAATAAATACACCAGCAACTCCAACCGCAACTGCAGCTCTTGCTAAATATTCAACAAATTCTCTTTGACCACCAGAAGATTCTCCTTGTCCACCTGGTTGTTGAACAGAGTGAGTAGCATCAAAAATTACTGGATAACCATTCTTTGCCATAATAGGTAATGATCTCATGTCAGAAACTAAAGTGTTATATCCAAAACTTGCACCTCTTTCAGTTACTAATATTTTATCATTTCCAGACTCTGAAATTTTTTTAGTTACATTAATCATATCCCACGGTGCTAAGAACTGACCTTTTTTAACATTGATAATTTTATTTGTTTTCGCTGCAGCAATTAACAAATCAGTTTGCCTACATAGAAAAGCTGGGATTTGTAGAACATCAACGTGTTTTGAAACAATTTCACATTGTTCTGCATTATGAATGTCTGTTAAAATAGGAACGTTTAATTCCTTTTTAATTTTATCAAATACAGGAAGTGATACATCTAATCCTGCTCCCCTTTTACCTTTTAAGCTTGTTCTGTTCGCTTTATCAAATGAAGTTTTGTAAATAAATCCAAGGCCAAATTTTGAGGTAATTTCTTTAATTTTTCCAGCCATATCGAGTGCATGTTGCTCAGTCTCAAGTTGGCATGGACCTGCAATAATACAAATCTTATTTTTGTTTGAAATTTCTATGTTTTCACAATTTACTTTAATAGCACTCATCTATGATTTTTTGCTGCTTTGATAAAAGAAGAGAATAAAGGATGTGGGTTCAAAGGTCTAGATTTAAATTCAGGATGGAACTGAACTCCTATAAACCAAGGATGATTTTTAAGTTCTATTATCTCTGGAAGCTTATGATTTGGAGATAAACCTGAAAATATTAATCCTTTCTTCTCAAATTTTTCTTTATATGAAATATCCACTTCATATCTATGCCTATGTCTTTCTTTAATTAATCTATATTTATAAATATCTCTAATTTTAGATTTATCTTTTAAAATTGCATCATAAGAACCAAGTCTCATGGTGCCTCCTAAGTCTTTATCTGTTCCTTTAACTTTTCTGCCACTTTTCTCCCATTCATGCATCAAGCCAATTATATGAACACCGCCTTTATCAAACTCAGAAGAAGTTGCTTTTTTAATCTTTAATTGATTTCTAGCAAATTCAATTATTGCCATTTGCATTCCATAACAAATTCCAAGGAATGGAATTTTATTTATTCTTGCATACCTTATCGCTTCAATTTTACCCTCAGTTCCCCTTTTACCAAACCCACCTGGAATTAGAATTCCTGAAACATTTTTAAGTTTATTTTTTATTTCTGAAACTTTTAATTTCTCAGAGTCTATTCTAACCAAATTAACTTTAAGATTATTGGATATTCCTCCATGGGTAAGTGCTTCATCTAAAGATTTATAAGCATCCTTTAATTCAACGTATTTTCCAATAATTGCAATGTTAACATGTCTTTTAGTATTAAGAGTAATTTTAGTTATTTTTTTCCAAGGATTCAAATTTGCCGGTTTTTTTGATTTTAATTTAAAATAATTTAAAACTTGAATATCTAATTTTTGATTAAAAAAACTAATCGGTGCCTCATAGATAGTTTTAACATCAACAGTTTCAATTACATTTTTAATATCAACATTACAAAACAAAGATATTTTTTTTCTATGGTCTAAAGGAATAGGTCTTTCTGATCTACAAATTATGATATCAGGTTGAATACCAATGCTTCTTAATTCTTTAACTGAGTGTTGGGTTGGTTTTGTTTTTATTTCATCCGATGCTTTTAAATAAGGAACTAAAGTTAAATGAATAAATAATGCATTTTTTTTTCCAATATCATTCGAAAATTGTCTTATTGCTTCTACAAATGGTAAACTTTCTATATCACCTACTATTCCTCCTATTTCACAAATTACAAAATCTTCTTTAGATGTATCGTGTTTTATAAATTCTTTAATTCTTTCTGTGATATGAGGAATTACTTGAACAGTTTTACCTAAATACCGACCTTTTCTTTCTTTTTTAAGAACATCACTATAAATTTTTCCGGTTGTTATGTTATCGGTTTTCTTTGCCGTTACGCCTGAAAATCTTTCATAGTGACCTAAATCTAAATCTGTTTCAGCACCATCATCTGTTACAAAGACTTCTCCATGTTGAAAGGGACTCATTGTTCCTGGATCAACATTAAGATAAGGATCTAATTTTCTTAACCTTACTTTATAACCTCTTGATTGTAATAAGTATGCAAGGGATGCAGAAGAAAGACCTTTACCAAGGGAAGAAACCACGCCGCCAGTGACAAATATATATCGCGCCATGGAAGTATCTTATAGCGAATAAAAAATGAATTGAAAAGGATTAATTAATTATTTTCTGGAATTGAAGGCGTGTCTTCAGTTTTTTCCTCAACTATATCCAATACCGAACCCGAAGGAGTAAGTTCTGCTCTAGAAATTATTGTTAGAGCTAAACTACAAATAATAAAAAGTGTTGCTACAATTGCAGTGGCTTTTGTCATAAAGCTGCCTGCTGATCTAGATAACATAAAATTTTCTTGGGAAACTCCAATACCAAGAGCACCTCCTTCTGATTTTTGCAATAAAACCAAAAGAACCAAAATAACCGCAAGTATGATGTTGATTACTAATAATAAAGTTTCCATGTGGGTCTAATTAATGGTTTTTTGAATTATATCAATAAATTTTTTTGGAATTTGTGATGCGCCTCCTATCAAAAAACCATCAATGTTGGGAATTTTTTTTAATATACTTACGTTATTAGTATTTACAGATCCACCATATAAAATTTTAGGATATTTTTTTGCAAATCTACTTTTAATGAATGAAATAGTTTTATTTAAATCAATTTCTTTTGGAATTATACCTGTTCCGATAGACCATACAGGCTCATAGGCTATAATAATTTTAGATTTATTCTTTATCGATTTTAATCCTTTTTCAATTTGTTTTTTTAAAATTTGATTAGTTTTTTTTTGCCTTCTTTCTTTCAAGGTTTCGCCAATACAAAATATAATTTTGAGATCTGATTTAATTGCACTTTTGATTTTTAAATTAATTAAATTATCTGTCTCACCTAGTTGTCTATTTTCTGAGTGTCCCAAAATAACATACTTTGCTCCAACGTTCTTAAGCATAGTTGAGTTTACTTGACCTGTATACGCACCATAGTCATAGCTGTAATGACAGTTTTGGGCACCAACCTCTATTTTTGTTTTTTTAAGTCTTCTCGATAATGGACGAATTAATGTATTTGGTGGGCAATAAACTATTTTTAACTTATTTTTTTTATTATTTTTTGAAAACTTTATTACTTTATCAAGTGAATTTAGAGTTCTTAAATCACCAAACATTTTCCAATTAGCTACAAAATACATATATTTATTTGTCATAATTGACTTTTTAATCTATAGATTTGTTTTTTACAGATCAATAAATTTATAATGCTATGATTGAAAAATTAAAAAACTTAGGCTGGAAACAACTTGGTGGATTAGTGTTAATTGTCATAATCATCATCGCTTTTGGCTTTGGTGGTTTTGGTGGAGGGTTTAGTACAAATAATCAAAACAATATTGCAAAAATAAATAAAACAAATGTAACAACCCAAGATTTTATTGACTATGTGAACCAAAGTGGAATTTCACAAGAAGCTATTAGAGATAATTTAGACAACAATATAATTGAAGAATTATTATCAGGATTAATTTCAACTACATTGATTGATTTAGAAATTAAAGACTTTGATATTTCAATTAACGAAAGAACCATACTTAAAAACATTAAAGAAAATAAAAATTTCCAAGATGAAAATGGTACTTTTCAAAGAATTAAGTATGAAAAATTTTTACTCTCCAACAACTTGTCAGCTCCAATGTTTGAATTGCAATTAAAAAATAGAGAATTACAGAAACACTTATTTGATTTTATTGGTGCTGGAACAATAACACCAAATTTTTTGATAGCAAAAAAGTTTGAAGAAAATAATAAATCCTTAGACATCGAGTATTTTGACATGGAAAATCTATATAAAACAAAAGATGATTACACAACAAATGAAATTGAAGTATTTATTGATGAAAACAAAGATCAATTAAAAAGAGAATATATAGATTTTAAGTATGTGATTTTAAATCCAAAAAATCTAATTGGTATAGAAGAATTTAATCAAGAGTTTTTTGATGAAATAGACTCAATTGAAAACAAAATTTCTCAAGGAAGTACATTTGACACTATATTAGAAGATATAAATGTTGACATTATTAAAGTAAATGAGTTTACACCTAGCTCTAGTAAACAGATTAATGAAGATCTAATTTATTCTAAGAAAGTATCTAAAATAGACTTGATAGAAAGTGGTGATAACTTTTTACTTTATAATATTGATAATCAATATGATCGAGCTCCAGATTTAAATGATGAAATCATTAAAGGAGAAATAGTTGAGTTAATATATCAAAAAGGTAAATTTGATTACAATAGAGAAATTATAGAAGAAATTCAAAAAAAGAAATTTGATAATTCAAAATTTGAAGAACTTGCAGGTTCAAATAAGGAATATTCATCTATTAATTCCATAGAAGATGACAAACTCATTGATATTAATTCAGTAAAAATGCTTTATGCGTTACCTTTAAACTCTTTTGCACTAGTAAATAAAGAAGATAAAATTTATTTAGTAAAAATTACTGGAACAAATAAAAATTCATTTAAAAAAACTGATGAAAAATATCTTAAATTTGTAAATAGTCAAAATACAAATAATAGAAAAAGTATATTACAATCTTATGATCAATTACTTAATGATAAATATCAAGTTCAATTAAATCAAAAAACTATTGATAGAGTTAAAAATTATTTCAAATGATTATTAATCGAAGCTTCAAAGATTTTAAGTTTCGACATAGAAGCAAAAAAAATCAAATCATCTTTACTAAAAAGAAAGTAAAAAATGATGAGGAAGTATTAAACCTAATCGATAATTTCCTAGAGGAAAAAAACAGTTTTGTATTTGAGTCTGTAGAAAAAGGTAAAATCAAAGGCAGATATACAATATTTGGTAAAAATCCCGATAAAATTTGGGAGTTTAATAATAATAATTCTTATCTAATTCAAA
The DNA here is from genome assembly GCA_902609235.1 of uncultured Pelagibacteraceae bacterium. Taxonomy (GTDB): domain Bacteria; phylum Pseudomonadota; class Alphaproteobacteria; order Pelagibacterales; family Pelagibacteraceae; genus Pelagibacter. Next base: position 26,483 of record CACLRF010000008.1, on the reverse strand, counting down.
CAAATAAAAAAAGGAAATTAAATGATAAACCAGATAAATTAATTGAAAAAATCATTGAAGATTTCAAGTTTGAAACTCCCAAAAATTTACCTAATATTTGCTCATTAATCTCTGGGTATTTTTCTTATGACTCAATCAGATACATAGAAAAAATTCCAAATAATTGTAAAAATGATCTTAATTTACCAGATGTAAGACTTCTTCGTCCAAGAACTTTAGTCATTCATGACAATCTGAAAAAAGAAATTTTTTACATATCTAATATTTTTAAAGATGAAAAAATTAAAAACTATAAAAATAAATATGAAGAAATTAAATCTGATTTGTTTAAATTAGTGATTCAGTCATCAATTAAAAATATTGATAAAAAAATAATTCAAAAATCAAAAAATATAATAGTGAAATCTAACACTTCAAAAAATAAATTTTTATCAATGGTTAATAAGGCAAAAAAATATATTAAATTAGGAGATATTTTTCAGGTTGTTTTAAGCCAAAGATTTGAGGCAAAATTAACAAAGAAACCATTAGATATTTATAAAAAACTAAGAGTTACAAACCCTTCTCCTTTTATGTTTTTCTTTAATTTTAAGGATTTTCAAATAATTGGCGCAAGTCCTGAAATACTTGTGAGACTTAGGGATAATAAAATTACTATTAGACCAATCGCAGGAACTAGACCAAGGGGTAAAACTAAAAAGGAAGATCTTTTTTATGAAAGAGACCTACTTAGAGATAAAAAAGAACTTTCAGAGCATTTGATGTTACTTGATTTAGGTAGAAATGATGCTGGTAAAGTCTCAAAGATTAATTCAGTAAAAGTTACAGAAAGCTTCATTATTGAAAAATATTCTCATGTTATGCATATAGTTTCAAATGTAGTTGGGGAATATAATAAAAAATTTTCAAAATTTAAATCGCTCTTAGCTGGTTTTCCAGCAGGTACTGTCTCAGGAGCTCCAAAAATTAGGGCTATGGAAATTATAGATGAATTAGAAACATCAAAAAGAAAAGTTTACGCAGGTGGAATTGGATATTTTGCTGCAAATGGCGAATTTGATACTTGTATAGCTTTAAGAACTGCAGTTGCTAAAAATAAAAAATTTTATGTACAAGCAGGTGCAGGTATAGTTGCAGACAGTAAACCTAAAAATGAATATGAGGAAACAGTTAATAAAGCGAAAGCTTTAATTAATGCTTTAAGATAATGAAAGTATTGTTAATAGATAATTACGATAGTTTTACTTTTAATTTGTATCACTATATTTCCTCATTTAATATTAAAGTTGATGTAGTTAGAAATGATAAAATTAATTCTAAAGAAATCATTAAAAAGAAATATGATAAAATTGTTATTTCACCAGGACCAGGCAACCCAAATCAATCTGGCAATTGTATTAAAATATTGAATTCATTATACAAAGAATTACCTTTTTTAGGAGTATGTTTAGGTCATCAGATAATCGGACAAGTTTTTGGATCAAAAATTGTTCAAGCAAGAAAGTTAATGCACGGCAAAACAAGCAAAATCAAATCAAACAAAATCGGTATTTTAAAAAACCTCCCAAATACATTTGAAGCTACCAGATACCATAGTTTGGTAATTGATAAAAAAACATTATCAAAAGATCTAGAGATTACAGCAGAGACAAAAGATGGGATTATAATGGGTGTGCAACACAAAAAATTTAATATTCATGGTGTACAATTCCACCCTGAAAGTATTAAAACTAAGTTTGGAATGAAAATTCTTAAAAACTTTATTAACAATTAAGTTTATGGATCAAATTTTAGAAAAACTTAAAAATAAAAAAGATTTAACTTTTGAAGAAAGTAAAACTGCTTTTGAAATATTAATGACTGGAAAAGCTAGTGATGACGAAATTTTTAGTTTCTTAACCTTATTATCCGAAAAGGGAGAAGTTTCAGATGAAATAGCAGGTGGAGTTTTTGTTCTTAGAGAAAAGTCTAAAAGAGTAAATGTAAGTGATTGTATTGATACTTGTGGAACTGGCGGTGATGGTATGAATACTCTTAATATTTCAACAGCTTCTGCTCTACTTTTAGCTAGCATGGGTACAAAAGTTGCTAAACATGGCAATAAAGCTGTTTCCTCTAAATGTGGATCCGGTGATGTTTTAGAAGCTCTTAGAATTAAAATTGATTTAGAACCCGAGGATATAGAAAAAGAAATTAATATCAATAATTTTGGTTTTATGTTTGCACCAAATTATCATAGTGCAATGAGATTTGTAGGACCTGTAAGAAAGAAAATTGGAAAAAGAACCATTTTTAATATGATTGGTCCATTAAGTAACCCTGCCCTTGTAGAGAGGCAAGTTGTAGGTGTTTTTGATAAAAAATTATTAAAAATTTTTGCAGAAGGACTTAAAAATTTAAATTTAAAATTTGCTTGGATAGTAAATAGCGAGGATGGATTAGATGAAATATCTCCATATGCAATCACTAATGTTATTCAATTAAAAGATAGTCAAATATCTGAAATAAAAATAGATCCAAATTATTTAGGGGTTAATGCAGATAATTTTAAAAATTTGGTGGGTGATGATGCAAAATTTAATGCTGATAAGATGATTGAAATATTTAAAGGTAAAGATAATGATTTTTCAAAAGCAGTTTGTTTAAATGCTGCAGGGGGGTTAATTGTTGGAGAAAAATTTTCAGACTTTTCTGAAGCATATAATTACACAAGAGAATTTATCCTTTCTGGAAAAAGCTTTTTACATCTAGAAAAAATTCAAAATGCCTGAAAATATACTTCAAAATATCATTCAAAAAAAAATTGAAAAAGTTGATAAATTAAAAAAATCCATAGATCTTAAAACTTTGGACGAGTTGATTAACAAAAACAACAGCTATATTAATTTTAAAGAGAAAATAGAAAATAATATAAAAAATAATAAAACCTCAATTATTGCCGAAATTAAAAAAGCAAGTCCTTCAGCAGGTATAATAATTGATGATTATAATCCTGTAGATATTGCTCAGATATATTTAAATAATAAAGCAACTTGCCTTTCAGTTTTAACAGAAGAAGATTATTTTTTAGGAAATTTAATTCACATAAGCAAAATAAAAGATAAAATAAATTTACCTGTATTGTGTAAGGATTTTTTTATCGATAAATTTCAAATACCTTTGGCTAAAAGTTATGGCGCTGATGCTATTTTAATTATTTTGGCTGGGGTTTCGGATGATCTTGCTTCAGAATTATATGTTGAAGCTATAAAATACAAAATGTCGGTTATAGTTGAAGTTCATACAGTAGAAGAAGCTAAAAAAGCATTAAATTTTAAAGATGCATTAATTGGAATAAACAATAGAAATTTAAAATCTCTTAAAACTGATATAAATACAACTTATGATATTTATGATGTTGTAAAAAGTCACAAAGGTCCTTTAATATCTGAAAGTGGAATTAAGAATAAAGATGAGCTATTAGAGCTAAATAACAAAACATCAATTAACACTTTTTTAATTGGTGAATCACTTTTAAAAAACTTAGATAAAAATTCTATTTTTTCAGTTTTATAGTCAAATAAAGCCCTATTTTGCTTGTTTTTTTTAGTATTGTTAATTTAAAAGAACTTTTATAGAACATTATTTGTACGATATTTGTTCTTATGCTAACAAAAAAACAAAAAAACCTACTTTTATTTATCAATAAGAAGTTGAGAAGTTCAGGCGTATCTCCTTCTTATGAGGAAATGAAACAATCTCTTAATTTAAAATCTAAATCAGGAATTCACAGATTAATTAGTGCTTTAGAAGAAAGAGGTTTTATAAAAAGATTGGCTCACAAAGCAAGAGCTTTAGAGGTAATTAAATTACCAGAAACAGCTTCTGCGAATGATATTTATAATAGCTTTTCACCTAGTGTGATTAAAGGAGGATTAGATGAAGAACAAACTAATTCTGATGAAGTGGAAGTACCAGTTCTTGGAAAAATTGCTGCAGGAACACCTGTTGAAGCAATACAAAATGAGGTTTCTAGAATTCCGCTACCAAATAATTTAGAAAAAAATGGTGATTACTTTGGTTTAAAAGTTCAAGGTGACTCTATGATAGATGCAGGTATTCACGAAGGTGATACTGTTATTATTAAAAGAACAGATACTGCAGATAATGGTAAAATTGTCGTTGCATTAATAGATGAGCATGAAGCAATGTTAAAAAGAATTCGAAAAAAAGGTAAAGTTGTAGCCCTTGAAAGTGCTAATAGAAACTATGAAACTAAGATTTTTGGACCTGATAGAGTAAAAGTTCAAGGAGTTTTAGTATCTTTATATAGAAACTTCTAAAAAAATAGTCTAAATAACATTGATGTCTAAAGTAGCAACACGTTTTGCACCATCTCCTACTGGAGCTCTTCATATTGGAGGGGTTAGGACTGCCTTATTTAATTGGTTATTCTCTAAAAATCAAAAAGGAACATTTCACCTAAGAATTGAAGATACAGATAAAGAAAGATCTAAAGATGAACATAAAATACAGATTATTAATTCTTTAAAATGGCTTGGTATTGAACATGATGGAGAAGAATATATTCAATCAAGTAAAATTAATGATCACATAAAAATTGCAAATGAATTATTAAAAAATGGAAATGCTTACAAATGTTACTGTTCTGCTGAAGAGATAGAAGAGCAAAAAAAAAGAGCTAAACAAAAAAAACTTCCTTATATCTATAATAGAAAATGGAGGGATATACCAGAATCTGATGCTCCTAAAGATATTAAACCTGTAATTAGATTTAAAAGTAAAATAGAAGGAAATTCTATACTTAAAGATTTGGTTCAAGGGGATATTGAAATTGAAAATAATACAATAGAAGATTTTATAATTTTAAGAAATGATGGAACACCAACGTATAATTTGTCGGCGACTGTAGATGATCATCAAATGAAAATGACACATATAATTAGAGGAGATGATCATAAAATTAATACATTTAAACAAATTCAAATTTATGAAGCAATGAATTGGGATTTACCTAAGTTTGCACATATACCCCTCATTCATACAATAGAAGGCAAAAAATTATCAAAGAGGGATAACGCATCAACATTAGATGATTATGCTAAAATTGGTATAATTCCCGATGCATTGAGGAACTATTTACTAAGATTAGGTTGGTCTTTTGAGGATAAGGAAATATTTACACTAGATGAGAGTATTAAACTCTTCAACATAGAAGGTATAGGAAAATCACCATCTAAGTTAGATATGAGTAGAATTTTATCAATGAATGAGCATTATATTAAAAATATTGATGAAAATGATTTATTCAACCAACTAACTGAATACTCCAAATTATATAAAAGTGAAATTAAATCAGATAAAAAAGATAAGATAAAAAATTCTCTTACTTTCTTAAAAAACAAGGCCAAAACATTAGAAGATATCTTTAATAATAGTCAATATATTATGGTGGATGAAGTAAATTTTAATCAGGAAGATGTTAAGCTAATTAATGATAAAGCCAAAAAAGTGATTTCTGGTTTCATCACTAAATTTGCTAACGTTGGCAAAATTAGCAAAGAAACATTAGAGCCAATAGTAAATGAGCTAATTAAATCAAACGATACAAATTTTAAAGGTGTTGGACAACCGTTAAGAATAGCTTTAACAGGTTCAAAATTTGGACCTGGAATATATGATATAATTATTTCTCTAGGAAAAGAGGAAGTAACAAAAAGATTAACTAGTAAGAAACTTAGTTAATACTAAAGCTGCTTCATCAGAAGATGAGGTTTTTGATCTAATTTTAGTTAAAGTTTCCTCACAATCACTAATTTGTTTTTTCATTAATTCAGGATTTTTTAAAAAGTAAACAACAGAATTATAAATTTCTTTAGCATTACACTCTTTTTGTATTAATTCTGGAATTATTTCTTTGTTATTAATAATATTGATGATGTTAGCAAATTTAATTTTTACCAACATTTTGACAATCAAAAAATTTAAAAAATTCATTTTATAGATAATTAGAGAGGGAACTTTTGCATTACAAATTTCAAGAGAAATTGTTCCAGACTTCGAAACTGCAAAAGTAGAATTATTTAATATTTGTTTTTTAATATTTTCATCAGAAACAACCTCAACGTTTTCTAAATCGGTATTATTAATTTTAACATTGATTAAATTTTTATTTTCATGAGTTGCATGAAAAACAAAAGTGAAATTATCAAATTTTTTATTCATTAGATTTATAAAATCGATCAAGATTGGTAAAAGTAAATTTACTTCAGATGATCTACTACCACAAAAAAGAGAAATAATTTTTTTCTCACTTGATATAATACTGGATAGATCAATTCTATTTTTTGTTTCATGTTCTAATAATGGATGGCCAACAAAAGTATTTGGAATACTTTCATTATCAAAATATTTTTTTTCAAAATCAAATAATAACAAAATATGGTCTAAAAACTTTTTAAATTTTTTTACTCTTCCCTCTCGCCATACCCATACTTGGGGTGCTACATAATGAATAGTATTTATCTCTTTATTTAATTTTTTAACTTTTTCAGCAACTCTTAATGTAAAATCAGGACTATCCACGCTAAACAAAATATCAGGATTAAATTTTATTATCTCTTCTACAGTTTTGTTAATTTTGTCTTTTATTTTAAAAATATTTAACAAAACACTTGTGAAACCAATATAGGTAATTTCCTTAAGATCAAAAATAGATTTTATTCCTAATGAATTTAAATGTATACCGCCGACGCAAGAATACTCAATATTAGGATTATTTTTTTGAAGCTTAGATATGACTTTAGAAGCAAGTTTATCTCCAGAAGGTTCACCAGTTAGTATAAAAATCTTTTTCATTTTACTAAAATAAACATCTTATTTTTATTAGCAAAGTTAATACATTTGGTTTTATCTAAAAGAACATGTTGTTTATTTTTAACAACAATCCCTTTCAATCCAGCAGTTTTACTTTGTTTTAAAGTCTTTAATCCTATGGTAGGTAGATCGACTCTAAGATCTTGTTTCTTTTTTGGAAGCTTTACTAAAACACCATGATTCCTAAATTTTTTGCTTCTGCTTTTTTCAAGCATTTTTTTGGTTCCACCTTTTCCTTCAATAGAAACTATCTTTTTGTTCCTAACTACAACGCCTTGACTAAAATTATATTTTCTTAAATTATTTAAAGTTTTTATTGCCTTTTTTATATCTAATTGATCTTGCTTATTTGGCCTAATCTTCGAAAAATTTCCTTTCTTTAATGATAGTTCGGGGTTAAATATTAGTGAATTTTCAGTTTTAATCTTATTTTGAGTTAATATTTTAATAATTTCTTTAAGTATAGCAGCATCTCCAAGTTTTGAAGCTTTTATTATTCTTGGGATGTAATAGATTCCCTTTAAATCTAATTTTAATTTAGAAAAGTTAGGTTTATTTACTTTCCCAGCAAATAAGACTTTTTTACAGTTATTTTCCTTAAGTATACTAATAATTTTTCCGAATTGGCCAATGGATACCGAATAAGATTTTTTATCTTTCTTAAATTTCTTTGATTTTGATAAATCTATTATTAAATACTTTATTTTCCTTTTTATTATCGTTTTAAGAATTTTATTTGGAAAGTCAGTATCACCAAAAATTAATCCTATCATTTTATGAAAATGGTGTACAAATGGATCTTTTTTTATCTTTTGTTATAAAGTCGATTACATTTTTAACTAAAGGATTGTCTCGGAAAGAACCATTTAATTTACTTATATTTTCATTGATATTTTTTGTAGCAAAAATTTCTTTATAGGCTTCACTTAACCCTAAAATATTTTTATTTTCAAATTTAGCTCTTCTTAATCCTATCAAGTTCAATCCTTGTAATGAATTTCTATTTCCTGTAGACAGTCCATAAGGTATAACGTCATGTAATACCCCTGTCATTCCTCCGATCATTGCCATTTTTCCAATTCTTGTGAATTGTTGGACTGCAGAATTGCCCCCAATAACAACATTATCTTCTATAATAGCATGGCCTCCTAAAGGTACATTGTTGGCAATTATTACATTATTTCCAACTTGGCAGTCATGTGCGATATGTGATGAAATCATAAATAAACAGTTATTTCCAATAACTGTTTTACCACCACCGCCTGCTGTTCCAGGATTTATTGTTACATATTCTCTAATTTTATTATTGTCACCTATTACCAGATTTGTAGGTTCACCTTTATATTTCAAGTCCTGTGGATCATTAATTGAAACAAAAGGATAAATTTTATTTCCCTTCCCAATTTTAGCACTTACGGAAATGTTTACATGGGAATGAATAATAGTATTTTCATCAATTTCTACATTCGGGCCAATTACACAAAATGGACCAATTTCAACATTTGATGCAATCTTTGCGCTTGGATCAATTATTGCTGTTTTATGTATCATTTACTTTCCTTAATAAATTTTTTTAAATCTTTAGCTGGATAACCCATGACTTTAGTATTATCAGGGATATCTTTGATCACTCCTGAACCACCACCTATTTGTACATTGCTTCCTACTTTCAAATGTCCTGATATTCCTGCCTGACCACCAATCATAACATTATTTCCAAGGGTAGAACTACCAGCAAAACCAACCTGTCCTGCAATAATACAATTTTCACCAATTTTGTTATTATGAGCTATATGAACTTGATTATCTAGGAAAGTATTTTTACCAATTATAGTATTTGATAAAGAACCTCTATCTATTGTGGAACCACATCCAATCTCACAATTATCTTCAATTATTACAACACCAATATGTGGGTAACGAATATTACTTTGTTTATTGGGAAAAAAACCAAATCCCTTTTTTCCAATAACGCAACCATCTAATATTGAAACATTGTTTTTGATTAATGTATTTCTAATAATAACATTTGACCCTATTGAGCAGTTATCACCAATAATAACATTACTTTCAATAATTGTGTTATGACCAATTGAACAATTTTTTCCTATTTTTACATTTTTGCCGATTAATATATTTTGACCATGATTTACAGAATTATTGAAAGAAGTTTTTTCAATATCCAAAGTATTAATGTCAAAATCATCTGTCACAGCGTCAGGATAAAACAATGAGGTAATCATTGCTGTCGACACAAGAACATTATCAACTTCTAGTGGTTTGCATGTTTTAGGAAGAATATTAGATAATATATTGGTTGTTATACAGTAACCGGCATTAGTAGTTGAGGCTTCTGACTGATATTTTTTTGAGTGAAAAAATGTAATTTCGTTGGTTGATGCTGTAACAAGGTCTTTAATATCAAAAATTTCATCGTCCAAATTTTTAAAATTATTTTCAACTTTAATATTGTTTAAAATCTTTTCTAATTTTAAAGGGCCACTGTTATGAAAAAATGGATTAGTCATTTGATACTTTTTATCAAAACAATGATTTAATACTTATCAATAAATATTACTGATTATTTTCTATCAACTATAGTCGCAGACCATTGAGCATCTGCCATTTTTTTTCCTTCAACAAAAGCTTCTCCTTTGTATTTCCAAACACGCCCATGGGATCTGATAGCTTCAACATTTAATTCTAGTGTACAGCTTGGAATAACTGGATTTCTAAAACGAGCCTTATCAACACCCATTAAAAAAACTAATTTATTTTCATATTCTTTTTTATCAATTCCAAAAGCAGTTAAAGCGGCGGCGGCTTGTCCAAAAGCCTCTACTATTAAAACACCAGGCATCACCGGTTGATCTGGAAAATGACCCTGTACAAAAAAACTATCTCTTTTAACATTAACAATCGCTGTTGCAGAATGAAGTTTCTTTATATTAATAAGCTCATCAATTAATAACATTGGCTCTCTATGAGGCAAAAGATCAATTATTTGTTTTTTATTTAGAGATTGAGTCATTAAAATTCGAAATATTAATTTTTTTATCTACAAGTTTTATTATATCTAAAGTTTTATTTAAATCATTATGTCCAACGATTATATGTTTTTTTTGTAAAAGGTATGTAATATTATTTTCGGCAACATAATCAAGTAATATTGGTTCTATCAATTTTAAAAAATTAGCTTTATTATTTAGTAATTTATTTTGTAGATCTTTATTTGTCTTTTGATTTAACCGATTAAAATCACTCACATCTTTTTTAAATATACTTAATTTATTATTAAATTCATCTTTATCCAAAATATCTTTTTGAGCAATTAAACTTTCTTCTCTTTCAATAAGTTTATTCTTATTTTCTAAATTTTTAGCATTATTTATCTTTTTAGCATTTTCAAATTCTTTATTTATGTACTTACCTACATTTGTCTGATTAATAATTTTATCTATGTCTATAAAAAATATTTCTGCATAAGAAAAATTTGAATAAATACAAAAAATAGATAAAAAGACAAATTTTAAAATTTTCATTAAAAAGTTGTGCCTATGTCAAATCTAAAAGTTTGTTCGATATCTGTACTAGCTTTTGTGATTGGTTGAGCAAAAACAAAATTTAAAGGACCAACAGGTGTTAACCAATCAATTGATAAACCTGTGGATGATCTTATCTTGCTATTGTCTAAGCTACTATCATAGTCGACACCCCAAAGATTTCCAGCATCAAGAAAAATATTAAAATCCACTGACTCTAATTCAGGCAAGAAAGTTGGTAGTGTAGTTTGTAATGAAGCCGCTGAAGCATAATTCCCGCCAATAAAATCTAGATTATCTTTAGGTCCAATTTTTCCTGGTTCAAAACCTCTCAACTTTCTAGAAGATAGATATACTCTGTCTGATACCCTTACATCACCTCCATCTAAAGAATTAATTGCTGATATATGAAACGAAAGATTTGATACCGTATTTTCGGTAATTTGATGATAAGTTTTAAAATCATAAGTATTAGATAATGAATAATCATTTGATACAAGAGGTAAGGTCTGATTAAATCTTGAGAAATATCCGTCAGTTGGTCTAAAAGATTGATCCCTTTTATCGTATAAAAAACTATAATCTAATTCAATGGTATTATAATTACCATCTTGTTTTTTAAGGGCAGCTGAAGCCGTACTATCAGTAGTCAAATCTTCTGCTTCAAAAACAATTAATGGCGTAAAAAATAAATCCTGTTTGTGCTCAAAACCAGTACCCAGTGTAAAATTTGTAATAGTATTTTTAAATCCAGATGTGCTTAAAAAATCATTAGTTGCCCTTGATAAATTCAATCTTAATGATTTATCACTGTAATTATAATTGGGTATAATAACATTAAATCCACCTTTAACTGATTTTGAGGTGATCGACAAATTAGTATTTAGTTTTGTTGCATTTCCTAAAAAATTATTTTCCTTAATACCAAATGAAAATGTTTGTCCAGAAGTACCGTAACCAGCCCCAGCCGAAATTTCACCAGTGGGTTGTTCTGTAACTGTAATTTGAATATCTTTTTTAAATTCATTATTTGTATCTAAAATTTTATAATCAACTTTTGAAAATAAACCACTACTTTTAATATTGTTTTTTGATTTATTATTTAAAATTTCATTTAGAGGATCACCTTCGTCAACAATTAAAAGATTTCGTATAACAGTTTCATTAGTAATATCATTTCCTAAGATATTAATTCTATCTACGTATAATTTTTGACTTTCATTTATTACAAATTCTATATTAATTTTATTACCATCAATAATATTTTCACTAAAAGATGCGTTTATAAATTCATACTGTTTTGTAACTGCAATATTGTCAATTTCATTTAGTAAATCATTTATTTTATTTGATGAATAAGCTTGATTTTTTAAATCATCTAATAGTACTTGAATAAATTTAAAATTATTGGGATCATAATCTGTAGGAATAACTAAACTTAAATCATTAAAGAAAAATTTTTTTCCTGCATCAATATTATAGGTTAAACTAAAATTATTATCATTGATAATATTAGCATTGGTTTGTGATATTTTGACATTATAATATCCTTCATTTAAATAAAAATTTTTCAACAATCTTTGATCTAATTGAATCTGATTCTCATTTAAATATTTCTTTTTTGATAAAAATTTCCAAAATTTATTTTCTTCAGTTATTATGACACTTGAAAGCAATCTTGATTTAAATATTTTTTGACCGGAAAAGTTTATTTTTTTAATAACTGCTTTTTTATTAAGAACAATATCATAAATCAAATTAACTGTATTATTGTTGTTTTTTTCTACTTTTAAATCAACTTTAGAGAAATAATATCCAGAAATTTTCAAAAAATTAGATAATTTCAAAACCTCATCATTAGATCTTTCATTAACATAAGATTTCTTCTGAGTTAACACCAATTGATCTAACAAAGCTTGTTTTAATTTTTTATTTTTTACTCCATTTATTTTAACGGATTGAATAAGATCATTTTCTATTACATTAATTGTTAAAACGCTTTCTTTTAAATTGACTGAAACATTTTTAAAAAAATCAGTTTCATAAAGATTTATAATAATATCATTTAGATCGTTAATAATTAAATTATCACCAATATCTACTTTCGAAAAAACAATTATAGTTTCATCAGTAATTCTGTCATTTCCATTAACAGAAATTGATTTTACAATTTCTGCACTTGCAAAAGAAATTTTCACAAGGAAAATTAAGAAAAATAAAAAATATTTAATCATTAATTTTAACATATAGATAGTTTTTGAGTTTTCAATCTTACAAAATCATTAATTTCACTTATTTCTTTATAATTTTTAGGTATAATTTTTTTTAATTTTTTAATGCTTTTTAAATTTAACATATAAAGCAAATTCTTAAATATATCTTCAAATGAAATTTTTTTATTTAAAAAAAGATTTACCAACTCATCATTGATTGAAACTAAAGCTGTATCAAATAATGAACTATGGTTTGGATATTTTTTTAAAATTTTAATTACTGGAAATTTTTTTTGATCTACATCAGTAAAATTTAAATTATTTAGAATCTTAAAATTTATTTGACTTTTAGGTTTTTGGATAAAGGTTTTATTCAATGAATTAATAATTGGAATTGACATATTTGGTTCATGAGCAGAAATTTTAATTAAACCATCTTTAAATTTAATTATGCTATGTATATATGATTGTGGATGTATTTTTATTGAGATTTTATTTATATCAATATTAAAAAGTCTTTGGGCTTCAATGACTTCAAACAATTTATTGACTAACGTGGCTGAATCTATTGATATTTTTTTTCCCATTTTCCATGTGGGGTGTTTTATTGCATGACTTACTTTAATATTTTTAAAATTTTTAAAAGGTGTATTTCTAAAAGGACCACCTGAAGCTGTTATATAAAGATTTTGAATTGATTTATTTAGATTTATACGATTATTAATTTTAAATTTATTTAAAGATGCCCAAATTGAGAAATGCTCAGAGTCTATAGGAATAATTTTAGTTTTATTTAAAATTGATTTTTTTTTAATCAAATTCCATCCACAAATTATAGATTCTTTATTTGCTATAGCTATTTGTTTTGTAAATTTTATAATTTCTAATGTCGGTTTTAATCCTGCAAAACCTACAATTGAATTCATTGTATAATCAACTTTTTTTTTAAATATTTTATTGAGTATATTAAAATCATCATAAACATTTATATTTGTTTTTTTGCATTTTTTTTTTAGAATTTTATAACTTACTTTATTTGTGATAATTAAATTTTTAACACCATATTTTTTGGCTTGGTTATATAATGTTTTGTGATCTTTATTAGCTGTTAAGAGAATAATATCAAAAATTTTTTTATTTTTTTGGACAATATCTAAAAGAATTTTTCCAATTGAACCAGTTGATCCGAGTATAACAATTTTTTGTTTCATTTATAAATTATCTATTAAAAGAATTAAATACGAAAATGGAAAAGCAAATATCATTCCATCTACTCTATCTAGTAATCCACCATGACCTGGGATAATTTTTCCAGTGTCTTTAATTTTTGATAATCTTTTATAATAAGAAATAACGAGGTCACCTAATTGACTTATGGTAGAAATTATCATTACAAATATAAACAATTTAATTGAAAGTTCATAACGAAAATAAAAATCAGCAAAAATTATTGTTGATAATATTGATAATAGATATCCACCAATCATTCCAGCATATGTTTTATTTGGACTAATTTTAGTTAGTTTTGGACCTTTAAATATATTCCCAAATACATATCCTCCTAAATCAGTTGATACACATATCATTGTAATAAATAATAAAAACCAATGATCATTATCAATTCTGAGTTTATATATAGTGTAAAATGAAATTGATAAAAAAATAAATCCAAAAACTCTATAGGATTTTTTTTTACTCATCATGTGCCATTCATAAAAAATTACAACTAAGCAAATCAATAAAAAAATTGTGAATAAATATGAACCCTTAATAATAAAGAAAAGGAAAATTGGTATTAATATTAATGAACTTAAGATTCTTTTAGTTAATTCATTACTCATTATATTTTTCCGAAATTTCGTTTTGTAGATTTAAATTTTTTTATTATTTTTTTATAATCTAATATTTTAAAATCTGGCCATAACTTTTTTTCAAAGTAAATTTCTGTATAAGCGATTTGCCATAGTAAAAAATTACTTAATCTTTTTGTATCGCCTGTTCTTATTAATAAATCTGGATCTGGAATACCATTAGTTAGCAAGTTATTTGATACATTGTTATAAGTAAATTTTTTTTTAAGTTTTTTTAATTTTTTAAATGTTTCAATTATTTCTATTTTTGATCCATAATTTAAAGCTAAATTAATCTGAAGTTTTGTATTTTTTGCTGTTAAATTTTCTGAGTCTCTTAATAATTTATTTAACTCTGGAGAAAAATTTTTGTAACCAATAATTTTAAGCTTAATATTTTTTTTATTAAGATTATCAATCTTATTAAGTAGAAAGTTTTCTAATAATCTAAACAAATACTTTTTTTCTTTATGTGGTCTTCTCCAATTTTCAGTAGAAAAAGTAAATAATGTGATAAACTTAATTTTCTGTCTTATGGTTTCCTTTAAAATATTTTCAATTGTTATTAAACCAGCTCGATGTCCTTCGTTTCTTGAATTCTTATGTTTTAAGCCCCATCTCCCATTGCCATCCATTATGATAGCTACATGATTGAGAGGATTCATTTAGATTGTCATTATTTCTTTTTCTTTCAAAGAAACCTTTTCATCTACAGTTTTGATGTGGTCATCAGTAATTGTTTGAACATTTTTTTCAAATGACTTTTCTTCATCTTCACCAATTTCTTTAGCTTTTAAAATTTTTTTTAATTCCTCGTTTGCTTCTCTACGAATATTTCTAATTGAGACTTTACATTTTTCACCAATCGATTTTATTAATTTTTTTAATTCCATCCTTCTTTCTTCGTTAAGTTCTGGTACTGGAAGTCTAATTAATTGACCATCAATTTGAGGATTTAAACCTAAATCTGATTTTTTAATTGCAGCATCGACTAATGTTACGTTGTTTGCATCCCAAACTTGTATGTTTATCATTCTTGGTTCAGGAGTTGTTATACTACCAATTTGATTTATAGGCATTTGTTGACCATACACATCAACTTTTATCAAATCTAGCATTGAAGCGTTAGCTCTGCCTGTTCTAAGTGAAGATAGTTCTTTTAAAAAAACCTCAATGGCTTTGTCCATTTTAATGCTGTACGACTTTTCGTCAAACATTTACTCTCCAATCTTTATTCTATAAAACTCTTTTATTTTTAAATCAGCAATTGAAAGCTCTTTAATTATATCTTGTACCTTTTTTTTTGGCTCCATAACCCAAGCTTGAGTCAAAAGAGAATTTTCTTCTTTAAATTTGTTCATTTTACCCAAGCTAATTTTTTTTGCAATATCATCAGGTTTGCCAGAATTTTTTAACTCCTCAGTCACTAATTTTTGCTCTTTGTCTATGACAGATTGTTCAATTAAATCAGATGTTAATGCTAAAGGATTAGAAGCAGCAATGTGCATAGACAATTGTTTTCCAAAATTTTTAACGGTGTCAGAATTATCTTTCGTTTCTAGAGAAACAATTACAGCTAACTTTGAAATATTATCTTTAATAACTGTATGTAAATAATGATTATTTACAGCTCCAGTATTTTCAATTGTTTTTGCTTTACCAATTGTAATTTTTTCACCAATTTTAGCAATTAAAGATATAACATTATCTTCAACTGTATCACCATTTTTCATTTTAGAACTTTTTAAATCATTTAAGTTAGAATTTTTTTCGTTATTTAGTTCACTAAGTTCTTTAACAAAATTTGTGAAGTCTTCATTTTTTGCAACAAAGTCTGTTTCACAATTAACCTCTATAACTGATGTTTTGGTTTCATCGCCACTTACAGCAACAACACCTTCTTTTGCATCTCTAGACATTTTTTTTGAAGCTTTTGATATTCCTTTTACGCGCAAGATTTCAATAGCTTTATCAATGTCTCCACCAGACTCTTTTATTGCAAGATTGCAATCTTTAAACCCTGCACCAGTTACTTCTCTTAATTTCTTAACATTTTCAATATCACTCATATTAGTTTAAAGTATCCTTTTTATCTTTAGAAAATTTTTCGTCTAGTTTTTCTCTATCAATTTCTTGAACAGTTTTTCCTTCGATTTTTTCTTTTTTAACCTTAGTGTCATTTTTTTTGGGTTCAGCAACTGGGATTGAACTCTTCGCATTATTGATGGTTTCTTTAATTAAATTACAATAAAGGTCTATAGATCTTCGAGCATCATCATTACCAGGTATTGGGTAATCAATATTATCTGGGTTAGAATTACTGTCTAGAATTGCAATGATAGGTATTCCTAATTTTACAGACTCTGCAATTGCTAATGACTCGTAATTTGTGTCAATTATGAAAACTAAATCAGGAGTTTTTTTCATTTCAGCTATCCCACCTAATGATCTCTCAAGTTTATCTTTTTTAACACTCATTTTGAGAAGTTCTTTTTTAGTAAAACCTCTATTTTCAGCAACTAGATCTGCTTCATATTTTTTCATTTTTTTAATTGAGTCTGATATTGTTCCCCAATTAGTAAGCATACCACCTAGCCACCTATAATTTACATAGTATTGATCTGTTTCTTTGGCAACTTCAGCTATGGCTTCTGAGGCTTGTTTCTTAGTAGAAACAAATAATATTTTTCCATTATTTGCTATAGTTGTATAAACCTTCTCTAAAGCAACTTTTGTAAGTTCTAAAGTTTGAGTTAAATCTATTATATGGATTGAGTCTCTTTTTCCAAAAATGTATTTTTTCATTTTTGGATTCCATCTCAACGTTTTATGTCCAAGATGAACGCCTGCTTCTAATAATTGTTGTATTGTTACGTTAGGTATCTTCATATTTATTCCCGGTTAAGCCACCACAGTAATTTCCAACTAAGGACCGGAGGTATAAAACCAACAACTGTGTGCGTGTTAATTTAATTTATGGAGTATTTACAAATATTTACATTAATTAACAAGTAATTATTTAGTTAATTATTGCATTAATTTCATGATTTCTAAGGATATTTATAGATTTTCTGTCTAATTTACGTGCATTTTTTAATCTAAATTTAAGAATATTATTTTCAGTAATCAAATTAATATTAACGAAAGTTTTTCCTTCATTTTTTAAAATCGTTGATATTTTTTCGATTTCTTTATTTGATTTAAGATCAAATGAAACCTCACTTATAGGACTATTAAATAAATCTTTAAGTGAAGCAATTTTTTGTACATTAATTCTTGTTAATCTATTTTCGTCGTTAGAAACATTTTTAAATAATGTCATAATAAGAGAACTTCCTTCTTTCAAAATTTCTCTATTATATTCTAAAACATCGGAGAAAATAAAAAGCTCAAATACACTTGATAAATCTGTTAATTTTAAAACAGCGTAAGAATTGCCTTTTGCAGTTTTTCTTTCCTGTAATTTTAATAATGTGGCAGCAATATTTGTGTCTCTCAAATCATCATTTGATACAAAGTTAGAATAATCAGTAATTTTATAATCATCAAAAATTTCATTGAATTGATTTAACGGATGATTTGATATAAAAAAACCTACAGCCTCAAATTCCTTGGACAATTTTTCCTCAAATTTCCAATCATTCATTTTAATTATAACATCATCTTGAATGTTTTCTTCTTCAGAAAATAAATCAATTTGATTAGCTGTTTTGTTATCAAATAAGTTTTTATTTTTAATTATTATTTTAGGAATTGAATCAAATAAAGCTTGTCTATTTGAATTTAAGTTATCAAAAGCACCTGCTTTAACCAGTCCTTCTAATTGAAGTTTATTTATATCTTTTGGATTTACTCTATTTATAAAATCATGAATAGACTCAAATTTTCCATTTGTAATTCTTTCTTCAACTATATTTGAAATTGCTTCATAACCTACTGCTTTAATACCACCTAGGGCGTAATAAAATTTATTACCTGTCGTTCTAAAATCAGCAAAACACTCATTTATATCTGGACGAACAATTTCAACATTTAATCTTTTTAATTCTTCATAAAACTCACTTAATTTATTTTGATTCGAAATATCCATTGTCATTGATGCAGCGATAAATTCTTTTGGATAATATGTTTTTAAATAAGCGGTCTGATAAGATATAATCGCATATGCAGCAGCATGACTTTTGTTAAATCCATATTCCGCAAATGGTTCAATTTTTAAAAAAATTCCAGCAGCAATATCTTTTGAAATTCCATTTTTTACAGCTCCTGAAATAAAGCCCTGTTTTTGTTTTTCTAGCTCTGCACGCTTCTTTTTACCCATAGCTCTTCTTAAGAGATCTGCTTGTCCTGCAGTAAAACCTGATAATTTTTGTGCAATTTGCATTACTTGTTCTTGATAAATAATTACCCCATAAGTTGGTTTTAATATTTCTTCTAAAAGTGGATGTAAATAATCAGGTGTTTGTTTTCCATGTTTGCAATCATTATAAATTGGAATATTACTCATAGGTCCTGGTCTATATAAAGCCACTAATGCAATAATATCTTCAATGTGATTAGGCTTCATTTGAATTAAAGCTTCTCGCATCCCTGCACTTTCAATTTGAAATAATCCAACTGTTTTTCCTGAAGACAATAAATCAAAAACTTTTTGATCCTCGTAATTAATTTTTTCTATATCAAAATCTCTAATTTTATTTTTTATAAGTTTTTGAGTATTGTTAATTACTGTAAGTGTTTTTAAACCTAGGAAATCAAATTTTACTAAACCAGCATTTTCCGCTGAGTACATATCAAATTGAGTTGATGGTAATAATAGATCGGCTGATGCATCTTTGTATAATGGAACAACTTCAGTAAGTTTTTTATCTGCAATTACAACTCCAGCAGCATGGGTTGCTACGTTTCTGTTAAGTCCCTCTAATTTTAGTGATAAATCAGTTAATTTTTTTACTCTCGGATCTTCTTTAATAAGTTTCTGTAATCGAGGTTCTCCAGCTATACATTGTGTCAAATTTTGAGGTCTAGATGGATCAAAAGGTATCATCTTAGATATGCTGTCAACAAATCCATAAGCTAGTCCCAAAACTCGACCTACGTCTCTAATTGCCATTCGAGCCTTTAATTTACCAAAAGTAATAATATGAGCTACACTGTCTTTGTATTTTGTTGTTAGATATTCAAATACTTGATCTCTTTTTTCCTCGCAAAAATCTATATCAAAATCAGGCATAGAAATTCTATCTGGATTTAAAAATCTTTCAAAAATTAAGTTAAATTTAATTGGGTCAACATCAGTAATAGATAAACACCAAGCTACTAATGAGCCAGCTCCAGATCCTCTGCCTGGTCCTACAGGAATATCGTTATTTTTGGCCCACTTAATATAATCTGAAACAATCAAAAAATAACTCGAGTATTTCATTTTGATAATTATTGAGAGTTCATGAGTAAGTCTTTGTTTATATTCTAAATAAGTAGAATTTTTTTCTAATTTGTCAGTTTTTATTTCAAATACTGTATTAAATTTTAGTTTTAGTCCCTCTAAAGAATTTTTCTTTAAAATTTCATCTGCATTTCCATCTTTATCGCTACTAATATTTGGTAAAATAGGATTTGAAAGTGTAGGTCTAAAATTACATCTATAAGGAAAATTATAATTATTTTCTAAAGCCTCTGGTAAATCAGCAAACAATTCTGACATTTCAGAATTTGATTTTAAATAATGTTGATTAGTAAATTTTAGTCTATTCTTCTCGTTTACATAAGTTTTATGTCCAATGCATATCAATACATCGTGTGCTTCATGCATGTCTTTACTTATATAAAACACTTCGTTTGTAGCAATTATGGGTATTTCTAATTCTGATGATAGTTTTAAATTAAACTTTTCAAATCCAACTTCATTTAAATCATTATGACGTTGAATTTCTATATAAAATCTATCACCAAATGATTTTTTGATTTGATCATAAAGGTTATGAATTTCAGTGAACTTTCCTTTATCAAATAATTTACCAAATAGTCCAAAAACAGTTCCAGAAAAAATAGCAACACCCTCTGAATTTAGTAATAGATCTTTAAATTCTACATGTGGCTCTGATAATTCATCATTTTTAAGATAAGATGAGGACGAAAGACTAATTATATTTTTATAGCCAACTTCATTTAAGGCAAATAAGGGTAGTAATCCTGTTATATCCCCATGTTTAAAATTAATTTGTGTTCCAATGATTGGTTGTGTACCTGACTTAGAAATTTTTTCAGCAAACTCTAAAGCTCCGCATAAATTTGCAGTATCACATATACCTAAAGATTTTAACTTACTATTTTTAGAATAATCTTGCAGATCATCAATTTTAGCAGCACCTTCACAAATTGAGTATTGAGTATGGATTTTTAAGTGATTAAAATTTTGAGATTGAGACTCAGGCATTAGATGATTTTATACCACCATCTCTCATCTCCAATAGGTAATCTGCTTTTTTTGCAAAAAATCTATTATGAGTTGCAAATATAATTATTCTGTCTGATCTTTTTTGATTTTTTAAAAGTTTAAAAATATCTTTAGCCGTTTTCATATCTAAACTCCCGGTTGGTTCATCAGCTAATATAATTTGGGGATCATTAATAATTGCTCTTGCTATTGCCACTCTTTGAGCTTCACCACCAGATAGTTGTGAAGGAAAATGATTTAATCTGTTTGAAAGTCCAATTTTTTTTAACAATTTTTCAGCTTTAGAAATTGCTAATTTTTTGTCGTTATTAACGGATAACGAAGCAAAATAAACATTTTCCAGTGCTGTAAAATCAGAAAGAAGATTATTTTGTTGATAAACAATACCTATTTTTTTTGCTCTAAATAAATCGTTTTTTTCATTTTGATCAAAATTAATCTCAACTTTATCATACTTAACCGTACCAAATGTTGGCTTATCAATTAAAGAAATTAAATTTAATAAAGTTGATTTTCCTGAACCAGAAGGTCCCATTATTGCGTAAATTTTACCTAACTTAAATTTTCTAGATAGACCTCTTAATACATTAATTTTTTTTTCAGTAGTAAAACTTTTTCCTATATTGTTCAGTTCTAAAAAATTATTCATACTTTAGTGATTTTATTGGATCCATTTGTGCAGCTTTGAAAGCTGGAAAAATTGAAACTATTATTGTTATTAAAATTGAACAAATTGTTATGATTACTATAGAATTAAAGTTTATTTCTGATGGCATTTTGCTTAAAAAATATATTTCCTCTGGAAATAAACTAATTTTAAATGCTGAACTTAAAAATTGTCTAATGTTTTCTATATAAATAGAAAAGGTTATACCTAAGAGTATTCCAAAAATTGTTGCTGATGTTCCTATTGCTACCCCAACTAGGAAAAATATTTTTACAATTGATTTATTTAAAACTCCAATAGATTTTAAAATTGCAATATCTCGAGTTTTATTTTTAACTAAAATTGTTAAACCTGAAATTATGTTAAAAGCAGCTACAATAATAATTAAAGATAAAATAATAAACATTACATTTCTCTCAACCTTAAGTGCTGAGAATAATGAACTATTCATATCAGCCCATGTATATACAAATGCATCAGGGTACAATTTCATCAGGTTTTCTTTATGAAATTCTATATTTTTTGGATCTTTATAATAATACTCAGTAAATCTATCGTCTATATCTTTGTCAAAAAAATCTTCTAAAGTATTTAGATTTATGTAGGCAATATTTTCATCATACTCAGATAATCCACTTTCAAATATTGAGCTTATAAGAAATAATTTTTGCTTGGGTAAAGATCCAACTAATGTTTGAACGCCTGAGGGTGAAGTAATTGAAACCTCATCTCCAATATCTAAACCTAAAATATTACTTAAATCTCGACCAATAGAAATCGTATTTTCATTTAAATTTTTAGATCCAAAAAAACTATCGTTATTAGAAATCTCTAGAGCTTTAAAATCATTTTCCAAATAACCTTTTAGCAAAACGCCCTTTGTGTCATTTTTATGAAAAATAACTGCCTCTCCATCATTTGATAAAACAACTTTTGCAAAATCTTTATCTGACATAAAAAAAAATGGTTTGTCGTAAGGTTTAACAACTGCATGAGCATTAAAGCCAACTATCTTATCAATTAATTCAGATCTAAATCCATTCATAACTGACATCACAATAATAAGTACTGCAACACCAAGGCTTATGCCAATAAAAGAAAAGATTGATATTATATTTAAAAAGCCATCTTTTTTTCTGGCTTTTAAAAATCTAAAAGTAATTTCTTTTTCTAATGTAGAAATCAAATTGAATTTTTTTGTTTAGTTATAATTTCTATAATTTTACTTAGCGATAAATTTTGAGTTTCTTCACCAGTAACTTTAAACTCTAATAAATCGCCTTCGCTTTTCTTGCCGATAATAATTTGATACGGAGCTCCAATTAAATTCATTTTTTTAATTTTAGATGAGAAATTTTCATCTGTATCATCAATGATTGCATCAATATTATTTTTGAGTAATTCTTTATTGATATTATTTGCTTTTTCCAAGCCTGATGTCTCATTTTTATTTATCATAGGTATTAAAGCAATATCATAAGGAGCAACAGACAATGGCCATTTCATGATTTCATTTTTATCGTCATATTTAGCCTCAATTATAGCCCCTACAAGCCTTGATACACCAATTCCATAAGATCCCATTTTAACAAAATCTTTTTTTCCTCCTGGCAAATCAACAGATGCTCCCATGGCTTTTGAATACTTGTCGCCAAAATAAAATATATGACCTACCTCGATACCCTTTGTAACCAATTGATTTTCCTTGGAAACAAATTTCTCAAATTCTTGTTCATTAAACTTTTCATCAGTCACAGCATAGAACTGTTCATATTTTTTTCTCATGCTTTCTAATGATCCTTTTTCTAGTTGTGTATCATCGCTATCAAGATCAAATATTCTTTTATCTGTAAAAATTTTACTTTCACCTGTATCAGCAAGAATAATAAATTCATGAGATAAATTTCCTCCAATAGGTCCTGTGTCAGCAGCCATTGGTATTGCTGTCAAAGATAATCTTTTAAATGTTCTCAAATATGAAAGAAAAAATTTATTATAAGAATAAAAAGCTTCTTCATTAGATACATCAAATGAATAGGCATCTTTCATATAAAATTCTCTACCACGCATAATTCCAAATCTAGGTCTAATTTCATCCCTGAACTTCCATTGTATATGATACAAAAGTTGTGGAAGTGATTTATATGATTTTATTGAAGATCTAAAAATTTCAGTAACTTGCTCTTCATTGGTTGGCCCATATAACATCTCTCTATTTTGTCGGTCTGTTATTCTAAGCATCTCTTCACCATAATCGTCATAACGTCCACTTTCTTTCCAAATTTCACTCGATTGAATTGTTGGCATTAATATTTCCTGAGCTCCAATTTTGTTTTGTTCTTGTCTAACAATGTCCTCTATTTTTTTCATCACCTTAAAACCTAAAGGTAACCATGAATAAATACCTGCAGAGGCTTGCTTAATCATACCTACTCTCAACATTAATTGATGAGATTTAACTTTTGCCTCAGAGGGATTATTTTTTAATATTGGTATAAATAAATTTGATAAAAGCATCCTAATTAATCATATTTCTTAAATTTAAATATTCAAATTTAATTAATAAGTAAATTATGATGAAAATAACAGAAGTAATTCCTGTACAATAAAGGAATTTTTTCAACATTTTTGGATTTTCAGGAGATCCTGGATCCTCACCATCAATTTTTACAATCTTTGTTCTATTTACATCAATGGGCAAAATAGCAAAAAAAACTATCCACCATATAATTATATAGATAATAGCTAAGCCTGTTATGCTCATTAAATTCTAACCAAATTTATATTGGTAAAAGGTTTTTTTCCTGTTCTCTCTTTAGAAAATTTTCTACAATTAATTTTTAATGCATCAATAAAATTATGTTCTTGTTGTTTACTTTCAATTTTAAAAGTTCTTGAGGTTTTCTCTATTTCCTCTTCTAAGCCATAAACAAAATCGTCCCGATCATCTACAGGTAAACCACGAAATGAAAGTATAGGGGTATTGTGTATATTTCCTTTAGGTGTAATCATTATTGTTACCTCAAGATATCCATTAGCACTTAAATTTTTCCTATCTTTTATCGATTGTGAATCTGGATCAACACTTACACTCCCATCTAAATAAAGTCTCCCACTTGGAGCTTTGTCATATACTTCAGGTTTTTCACCAGGATATAACTTAACGATATCACCATTTTCTACTTGAACTGGATATGGGACTTGCATTTCTTTTGCAAAATTAATGTGTTCTATCATATGCCTATGTTCACCATGCACAGGTATTAGACACCTAGGTTTCACCCATTGATACATCTCTTTAAGGTCTTCTCTATTTGGATGCCCAGAAACATGAACAAATTCCGTTTCTTCAGATATTACTTCTATTCCATCCTTAACAAGTTGGTTGTGAAGTTTATAAAGTTTTTTTTCATTACCAGGTATAATTTTTGAAGAAAAAATTACAGCATCACCTTTCTCAATAAAAACATCTGGATGAACATAACTAGAAATTCTCATCATTGCCCCCATTGGTTCGCCCTGGCTTCCTGTACATAAATACACAATTTTTTCTCTTGAAAAATTTTTAGCGTCTCTTGGATCAATTGGTTCAATTGTATTTTTTAAATATCCACATTGACGTGCAGCTTTATAAATACGATGCATTGATCTACCCACTAAAGAGATTTGTCTTCCTGTTTGTTCCGCACAATAAAAAGCTGTCTCCATTCTAGCTACATTTGAGGCAAAAGACGTTATGATAATTCTTTTTTTTAATCGAGACATAACGTTTAACATATTTTTTCTTACATCTAATTCTGAACCTGATCTACCAGCGCTAAAAACGTTTGTTGAGTCACAAATCATTGCTAGCACACCTTCTTCACCAATTTCCTTTAATCTTTTTTCGTTTATATTGTCTCCAATCAAAGGATTTGGATCTACCTTCCAATCTCCAGTATGCAAAATAACTCCTGCAGGAGTTTTTATCCTAAGTCCGTTTGGTTCTAATATAGAATGAGTTAAAGTAATGTATTCAATTTCAAATGGATTCAAAGAAACCTTTCCATTTAACTCAACAATCTGTAAATCATTGGTTATATCGATTTGTTTTTCTCTAAACTTTTCTCGAATTAATACAGCTGTAAAAGGAGTTGCAAAAATTTTACATTGTAATTTTGGCCATAGATGAGCAATAGCACCTATGTGATCCTCATGAGCATGTGTTAAAACTATTCCTAATAAATTATCTTTTCTTTCAACTATAAATCCAGGATCTGGATAAATTAAATCAACACCTGGAATAGTATCATCTGCAAATGTAACCCCTATATCAACCATAATCCATTTATGATCACTAGGCTGTCCATAGCCAAACAGATTCATGTTCATACCTATTTCGCCTGATCCGCCTAAGGGACAAAATAATAGTTCATCTTTCATATTATTTAATTAATTTTGAAATCTTTATTAAGCCTCTAATTGTAATATCTTGGTTTTGACTTGCTTTCGTTTTTATTGAGTTTTTAAATAAATTTGAAAATCCACCAGTAATAATTACTTTAAAAGATTTTCCAGTCTCTTTCTTAATTAAATTAATAATATTGTCAATTAAACCCGCATAACCCCAAAAAAAACCTGATCTAACAGCTGAGATTGTGTTATTACCAATGACTTTATTAATCTTTTTTAAATCTATTTTTGGAATCAAAGTTGCTTTGTCAGACAGTGTATTAAGAGACAATCTAACACCTGGGGCAATTATTCCTCCAAAATAAGTATTTTTAATCAGAACATCAAAAGTAGTTGCTGTACCAAAATCTAAAATTATAAAATTATTTTTATTGTTCATTAAACTTATAGCATTAGTAATTCTATCTGAGCCCACCTGTTTATAAT
>CACLRF010000007.1 GCA_902609235.1 uncultured Pelagibacteraceae bacterium | reverse complement strand
AATCTTTTATCTAATTCTATGATATATTCCAATGGAACCAATTCATCTTTTTTTCCATAAACCATCAATCCTGATGTAGGGCATGGAGATAAAAAAGAAAAATCATAAACATTTGGTTGAGGTGAAATTGCTATAAACCTATTAATTTCCGGTCTTCTCATTAATAATTGCATTGCAATTAAAGATCCAAATGAAAATCCTGAAACCCAACATTGTGAATTATCAAAATTTTCTCTTTCTAACCAATCTAAAGCAGCAGCTGCATCAGCAAGTTCGCCTTGACCATTATCAAATTCTCCATCACTTTTGCCAACACCTCTGAAATTTACTCTGCATACTGAAAAATCATTATCCATAAATGTATGAAAAGTATCTACTACTACTTTGTTATTCATAGTTCCTCCATATTGAGGATGGGGCTGTAATACTAAAGCAATTGGGGATGTATTTTTTTTACTTTTATAATATTTAGCCTCAAGTCTTCCTGCAGGACCAGGTATAAATATTTCTAAAATTTTGTTATCCATAAGCGATATTGATTATTATTCTCAAAAAAAATGTACGTTTATCATAAGTCAGCGACAATATGTTAGTTTTTTTTTATACTCTAAACTTGACCATTTTAGTCAGGTATGTATAAAAACCCACAATTTAAGGGTAAAAAATGAAACTTACATCAAAAGGTAGATATGCTGTAATGGCATTAGTTGATTTAGCCAGGTTTGATAATATTAATCCTGTATCACTAAGAGACATATCATTAAGACAAGGTATATCTTTAGATTATCTAGAACAAATTTTTTTTAAATTAAAAAAAAACGAAATTGTTAAAAGCATTAGAGGAACGCAAGGAGGGTACGTTCTAAATAAAAATCCAAATGATATAAAATTAACAAATATTTTCCATGCTGTAGATGAGAAAGTAAAAACTGTTCAATGTAAAAAAGAATCTAAAAAAGGATGCAACGGCAAAGCCACAAAGTGCATTACTCATAATTTATGGGATGAATTAGAGATGCACATAAACACATTCTTTGAAAATAAAAGCCTAAAAGATTTATTAAACAACAACAAAGAAACAAGAGTTTAGAATGGATAACAGACAAAAAGAAATAAATAATTTAAAAGACTACAAATATGGTTTTTCTACAGATATAGAAAATATTCAAGCCCCAAAAGGTTTGAATGAAGATGTTATTAAATTTATTTCAAATATAAAAAAAGAACCTGCATGGATGCTTGAATTCAGACTAAAAGCTTTTGAGAGATTTAAGGTATTAAAAGAACCAGATTGGCAGAAACCTAAATTTCCAAAAATAGATTATCAAGATTTATATTATTACTCTGCTCCTAAAAGCATGAAAAATAAACCCAAAAGTTTAGATGAACTTGATCCTAAACTTTTAGAAACTTATAAAAAACTTGGAATTCCTTTGCAAGAACAAGCGAGATTAAATGGAATAGCTGTTGATGCTGTATTTGACTCAGTTTCTGTAGCTACTACTTTTAAAGATGAATTAACTAAACAAGGAATAATATTTTGCCCTATATCAGAGGCAATTCAAAATCACCCTGAATTAGTCAAAAAATATTTAGGATCTGTAATTCCAACAAGTGATCATTTTTTTGCAACATTAAATTCAGCAGTTTTTACAGATGGTTCTTTTGTGTACATTCCAGAGGGTGTTAGATGTCCAATGGAACTATCAACTTATTTTAGAATTAATGCATCTAATACAGGTCAATTTGAAAGAACCTTAATTATTGCAGATAAAGGAAGTTATGTTAGTTACTTAGAAGGATGTACAGCACCAATGAGAGATGAAAATCAGTTACATGCTGCTAATGTAGAATTAATTGCACTTGATGATGCGGAAATAAAATATTCAACCGTACAAAATTGGTATCCAGGAGATAAAGATGGAAAAGGTGGAATTTATAATTTTGTAACAAAAAGAGGTTTGTGCAAAGGAAAAAATTCTAAAATTTCCTGGACACAAGTTGAAACAGGTTCCGCAATTACCTGGAAGTATCCTAGTTGTATTCTAAAAGGAGATAATTCTGTTGGTGAGTTTTATTCAATAGCTATTACTAACAACCACCAAAAAGCAGATACAGGTACCAAAATGATCCATTTAGGCAAAAATACTAAAAGTAAAATAATTTCGAAAGGAATATCAGCTGGTAATTCAGATATGACTTATAGAGGTTTAGTTGATATTTCATCAAAAGCAAAAAATTCAAATAATTATACTCAGTGTGACTCTTTATTAATGGGAAATAAATGTGGAGCTCATACTGTGCCTTATATAAAAAACAAAAATTCTGAGTCCAATATTGCTCACGAGGCAACCACATCCAAGATAAGCGAAGAGCAGTTACATTATTGCCAACAAAGAGGATTAAATCCAGAGGAAGCTGTCGGCTTAATTGTTAATGGTTTTTGTAAGGAAGTGTTGCAACAACTGCCTATGGAATTTGCTGTAGAAGCTCAAAAACTTGTAGGTATCAGTTTGGAAGGAAGTGTAGGCTAATGCTTAAAATAAATAATTTAAATGC
This sequence comes from uncultured Pelagibacteraceae bacterium, assembly GCA_902609235.1. Taxonomy (GTDB): domain Bacteria; phylum Pseudomonadota; class Alphaproteobacteria; order Pelagibacterales; family Pelagibacteraceae; genus Pelagibacter. Next base: position 37,313 of record CACLRF010000007.1, on the reverse strand, counting down.
AAAGATTGATAATAAGTCTATTTTAAATGGGCTATCCTTAGATATAAATCCTGGAGAGGTTCATGCAATCATGGGTCCTAACGGATCTGGAAAAAGTACATTATCCAACATTTTATCAGGAAAAAAAGGATATGAAGTTACCGGGGAAGTTCTTTTTGAAGCGAAAGATTTATTTGAACTTGAAACAGAGGAAAGAGCACACAAGGGTATATTTTTAGCTTTCCAATATCCTTTAGAAATTCCAGGTGTAAATACAAATATATTTTTAAAAACTTCTTTAAATGCTGTGAGAAAAGCTAGGGGTGAGAAAGAGCTTGATGCAATTGAATTTCTAAAATTGGTAAAAGAAAAATCCAAAGAATTAAAATTTGATGAGGAAAAATTAAACAGACAGTTAAATGTTGGTTTCTCAGGAGGTGAAAAAAAGAAAAATGAAATTTTACAAATGTCATTGCTAGCACCAAAATTGTCAATTTTAGATGAAACAGACTCTGGTTTAGATATTGATGCTTTAAAGATCGTTGCAGATGGAGTTAATACATTGAGAGATAAAAACAACTCATTTTTAATTATTACACACTATCAAAGATTACTTGATTATATAAAACCTGATTTTGTTCACGTTTTGATGAATGGAAAAATTGTAAAATCTGGTGGCGCAGATTTGGCCCTCGAGCTAGAAAAAAAAGGTTATGAAAATTTTAATTAAATGAAAGAACAATTACAAAAAGATTTTGATAATAGTATAAAAAATTTAAGTTTATCTCAAAAAGATATTGAAATAAAAAAATTTTGTTTAGACAATTTCATAGATAAAGGTTTTCCAAATAGAAAAGAGGAAGATTGGAAATTTTCAGATTTGAATCAAATCATAAAAAATAATATTGGAGAACTTAGTTTTTATAATGACCAAACATCTACTAATAAAGTAGATACATCTGTATTTGTAGATGGATTAGAGCATAATAAAATAGTTTTTATAAATGGTAGAATTGAAAAAATTGATTTTGAATATGAAAAAAAAGATCAAATAGAAATAATTGATCAATCAGAGACTATTAATGAATTTAAAAATAGCAATTCATTATCTGACTTGAACAATGCATTTACTAATAAATGTTTTAAAATATTGGTAAATAATGGTTATCAATTAAAAAAACCTTTAATTATCTATCATACAACAAACTCCAAAATTTGGTCTAAAAATATTAATTTAAGGCTTAATTTTGAACTAGATAAAGATAGTTCATTAAGATTAATTGATTTATTTAATGACACATCTGAAAAAAACTTTTTAAACATATTTTATAACTTTGAATTAAAGGAAAATGCAGTTTTAAAAAATTATAAAGTAGATAAATTTGAAAATAAAAACATTAAATATTCTTTCAACAATATTGATCAAGATAAGAACAGTATTTCTGAAACATTTATTTTATCCTCTGGATCAAATTTTTCTAAAAATGAGATAAATTGTAATTTAAATGGAGTTTATGCATCAGCTTTTGTAAATGGTGTTTTTTCATTGAATAATGATAAACATCACGAAATCAGATCAATAATAAATCATCTAACTGAAAATACAAAAAGTTATCAACTAATTAAAAGTGTTTTAGATGAAAGTTCTAAAGCAGTTTATCAAGGAAAAATATATGTAAATTCGGATGCCCAGAAAACTGACGGATATCAATTAAGTAAAGCAATATTGTTGAATAAAGAGTCGGAGTTTAATGCCAAGCCTGAATTAGAAATTTATGCTGATGACGTTAAATGTTCGCATGGTTCAGCTTCAGGCAGTTTAAATGATGATTCTATATTTTATTTAATGTCTAGAGGTTTGAGTTATCAGCAATCAAGAGAGCTATTAATAAATGGTTTTCTACTTGATGTTGTTGAAAAAATTACTGACTCAGAAATAAAAAACTTAATAAAAAATATGATTGGAATTAAAGAATGAACATTGATCAGATAAAAAAAGAATTTCCAATTTTTGATGAAAAAATTCAGAATAATGATCTAGTTTATTTAGATAGTGCTAATTCATCTCAAAAACCAAAAGTAGTTGTAGATAGAATCAATGAATTTTATACCAAACAATTTTCAAATGTTGGAAGAAGTGTTCATTATCTTGCAGTTGCTGCTACTAATTTGTATGAAAATACAAGAACATCTGTTCAAAAATATATTAACGCTAAAGATAAAAATGAAATTGTTTTTACAAAGGGTGCAACAGAAGCACTAAATTTGGTTGCTAATACATTAGGTCAAAGCTACTTACAGGAAGGTGATGAAGTATTAATTACAGAACTTGAGCATCATTCAAATTATGTACCATGGCATTTTTTAAGAAAATCAAAAAATATAAAAATTAATTTTGCTGAAATAAACGAAGAAGGTGAAATTACTCTTGAAGAAATAGAAAAGAAAATAACCCCAAAAACAAAATTAATTTCAATTACTCATTTGTCGAATGTAACAGGTGCAATTCTACCTGTAAAAGAAATTACTCAGCTTGCACATTCAAAAGGAATAATTGTTGTAGTCGATGGATGCCAAGGAGCCCCACATTTAAAACTAGATATGCAAGATTTAGATTGTGATTTTTATGCAATTTCATGTCACAAAATGTATGGACCTACAGGTTTGGGAGTTCTTTATGGTAAGAAAAAATGGTTAGAAGAATTACCTCCATACCAAGGTGGTGGAGGAATGATAAATGAAGTTAAAAAAGATAGGATATCATACGGTGAATTACCTAATAAATACGAGGCAGGAACTATGGCCACAGCACAAGTAATTGCTTTCGACCAATCAATAAAATTTTTAGAAAGCATTGGTATAGAAAATGTTATGAAACATGAAGCTGATTTAGTTGAATATGGACAAGATCTATTACAAAAAAATAACTCAGTGAAACTTATTGGAAATCCAAAAAATAAAGGAGGGGTTTTATCATTCACTATTGAGGGCGTTCATCCACATGATATAGCAACTATCTTAGATGAAGATGGGGTTGCAATAAGAGCAGGACATCATTGTTGTCAAATTTTACATGACAAATTAAATATCCCAGCTAGTGCTAGAGCATCAGTTGGTATTTATAATACAAAAGAAGATTTAGATCAGCTAAACCAGTCAATAAACAACTGTAAAAAAATATTTAATTTATAATGAATTTAAAAGAGCTATATCAAGAAATTATATTAGAACACGGTAAGAATCCAAGAAATCTTAGAAAGACAGAAGGTTTTAATAAAGACGCAAAAGGCAATAATCCTCTTTGTGGTGATAATGTTCATGTTTACTTAAAACTAAATGGACAAAAAATTGTAGAAGATGCATCTTTCGAAGGGAGTGGTTGTGCAATTTCAATGGCTTCAGCTTCTATAATGACAGATTTAATTAAAGGAAAAAATGAGCATGAGGCTAAAGAGATAGTTGAGGATTTTTTAGGTATGATTAAGGAAAATCCTGAATTAAAATCTGAGTATTTGAGTGAGGATGAAAAAACTAAACTAATGTGTTTATCTGGTGTTAAGCAATATCCAATGAGAGTTAAATGTGCAACTTTATCTTGGCATACAATGGTTTCAGCTTTTGATGAAAAAACAGAGGAAGTAAAAACAGAGAATTAAATTATGACAAAAAAAGATGAAATAATTGAGGAAATAAGAAAAATTTATGACCCTGAGTTACCTGTAAATATCTACGAATTAGGTTTAATTTATGATATCAAAGTAAAAGATGAAAAGTTTGCTATTATCAAAATGACACTGACAACCCCAAACTGTCCAGTTGCAGAAAGTTTACCAAAAGAGGTTAAAGAAGGGGCAATGCAAGTTGAAGGTATTGAGGATGTTGATCTTGAGTTAGTTTGGGATCCGCCATGGAATAAAGATATGATGTCAGAAGCAGCAAAATTGGAATTGAATTTATAATGAACCCAATAATTAAATTAAGTGATAACGCAGCTTTACGAATTAAAGAAATCATGGCTAACGCTGAAAAAGATTCTATTGGTGTTAGAGTATCAATCAAATCAGGTGGTTGTGCAGGCATGTCTTATGTAATGGAGTATACAAAAGAGTTAAATCCTAATGACGAAATTATTGAGGATAAGGGCGTGAAGGTATTTGTTGATTCAGCTGCTATTATGTATCTTCTTGGTACTGAAATGGATTATAAAAAAGAGGAATTATCCTCCTCGTTTGTTTTTAATAATCCTAATGAAACTGAGAGATGTGGCTGTGGAGAGTCTTTTAAAATATCATAAGTCGTATTATCCCATTATTTGCATATCTGTATTGCATTATATGCATATCTAGTTTATAGATTCTATATGAACAAATTTGAATTTAAAAATCTTGTTAAAAACTTGAAAGACTCTTTAAAAGAAAAAACATTCTTTAAGGAACTACGTAAAGAAGTGGAAACCGGTGCTAACGGAACACAAGATTATGTAGTTAAAAAAGGTGTTAACAAAGATACAATTGCAACAACTAGACAGTAATTAAGTTTATTAGCTACTGTAATACATCTCAAACTCTACAGGATGAGGTGCATGTTCAAATTTGTGAATTTCTTCAAACTTAAGAGCAATGTATGCATCAATTTGATCATCAGTAAAGACACCACCTTGAGTTAAAAACTCTCTATCTTTATCTAAACTTTCCATTGCTTCTCTTAAAGAACCACAAACTGTTGGGATAGCTTTAACTTCTTCAGGTGGTAATTCATATAAATCTTTATCAAAAGACTCACCCGGATGAGTTTTATTTTTAATACCATCAATTCCAGCCATTAACATTGCAGCAAAAGTTAAATATGGGTTTCCAGCAGCATCTGGGAATCTGATTTCACATCTTGCACCTTTCTTGCTAAGTGTAATGGGTATTCTACAAGAAGCAGATCTATTCCTCGCTGAATATGCAAGAAGAACCGGAGCTTCAAAACCTGGAATTAATCTTTTGTAACTGTTTGTTGTTGAATTAGCAAAAGCATTAATTGCTTTAGCATGTTTTAAAATTCCACCAATATAATGCAAAGCAGTTTCACTTAACCCCGCATATGCATCACCAGAAAATACTGGAGTATTACCTTTCCAAATAGATTGGTGTATATGCATACCTGAACCATTGTCACCAGCCACTGGTTTTGGCATAAATGTAGCTGTTTTTCCAAATGAATGTGTAACCATTTGTACAATATATTTATATAACTGAACGTTATCTGCTTGATTAACCAAAGTTCCAAAATACATACCAAGTTCATGTTGACTAGGAGCAACTTCATGGTGATGTTTTTCAACTTTAATACCTACTTCTTTTAAATTTTTTAGATATTCACTACGCATGTCTTGTTCACTATCAACTGGTGGTACTGGGAAATATCCTCCTTTGATTTGAGGTCTATGACCCATATTTCCATTTTCATATTCTTTACCTGAGTTGTAAGGACCTTCTTTACTATCTAATTTAAATCCACAATCATTCATATCATTTTTGATTCTTACATCATCAAACACAAAAAATTCTGGTTCAGGTCCAAAAAAGGCTTTATCACCAATGCCTGAAGCTTTTAAATATTCTTCAGCTTTTTTAGCAACACCTCTTGGATCTCTTTCATAAGGATCTTTTTTAATTGCATCTAGAATATCACAAAACAAAACTACAGTATTATGAGACGTAAAAGGATCCATGAACATTCTTGCAGTATCAGGTTTTAAAATCATATCAGATTCATTAATTGCTTTCCAACCAGCTATAGATGAACCGTCAAAAAATACACCTTCGTTCAACATACCTTCATCAACTACTGAAGCATCCATTGTTAAATGCTGCAATTTTCCTCTTGGATCAGTGAACCTAAGATCTACAAATTCCGCATCCTTTTCTTTAATAAATTTTAAAACGTTTGCTGCACTCATTTTGTCTCCTATGTAATTTTGTTTGGCTTCATTAGCAAAAAAATACTTAAAAATATTGCTTATTTAATAAATAACACCTATGCAATTTTCACATAAGTAGTGTAATTAGTCACTAAAATAATAAATTTATTAAACTTGTGAATTCAATACTAAATAAAGAGTCAGTTTTAAGAGCAGAAAAATCGTTAAAACAATTTAACCCAGATATTAAAGTGGTTGTTTTAGAGCAAACTGCCAGAACAGCTAACGATGCAGCTACAGCTTTAGGTTGTAAAGTAGGGGCCATTGTCAAAAGCTTACTTTTTAAAGCAGGGGATAGTTTTGTTTTATGTTTAGTTTCTGGAGATAAAAGGTGTTCATTAAATAAATTAAAAAAAATTTTAGACGAAAAAGATGTTTTAATGGCGAACCCAGAGGAAGTTAAAAAAATTACTGGATATACAATTGGTGGAGTATCTCCAACAGGACATTTAACAAAAACAAAAATTTTTATTGATGAAACTTTAAATAGATATTCTTCTATTTTTGCAGCTGCAGGTCATCCTAATGCAGTTTTCGAAATAAATTTTGAAAATTTAATTGAATTAACTTCTGGTGAGATAAAAGAGATAACTGAATGAGACAGCCAAAATTAATTGATTACTTTTTATTAACAATATTATCTCTTATATGGGCTTCTGCGTTTTTTAATATAAAAATAGCAACTTATTCTTTTGGCCCGGTTACAATTGCTTTCCTAAGGGTATTTTTTGGAGCAATTCCAGTTTTACTATTGTGTTATTTTAAAAATATTAAAGTTGAAGCTTTTTCTAAAGATTGGCATTGGTTTGCAATGATAGGGTTTATTAATTTGGTAGCTCCATTTTTCTTAATTGCTTATGGAGTTAAATCAGTTCAAAGTAATTTAGCAGCAATATTAATGTCAACTACTCCTTTAAGCTCCACAGTGCTAGCTCATTTTTATACAAAAAACGAAAAATTCAATTTAGTAAAAACTATTGGAATTTTAATTGGGTTTTCTGGAATAGTTTTTTTATTTTCTGATAATCTTTTAATAGATGAAAATAATTTTGTATCAGCTTTATTGATATTACTTGGATCAACCTGTTATGTTGTAGGTGGGGTATTAACACTAAAAATAAGTAATAAAAAAAATGAAAATGTAACTGGATCTATTTTAATTTGGGCAATAATTATCTTGTTACCATTAACATTTCTAATTGAACAGCCTTTTCAAACTATGCCAAGAACAGACTCTCTGATATCGGCAATTTATTTAGGAATTGTTCCTACAGGTATTGCTTGGTTGTTACGTTTTAAAATTTTGACTACAAATGGATTAATTTTTCAATCTCAAGTTTCTTATTTGATACCAATTTTTGGAACCATTTTAGGTTATATATTTTTAAAAGAATTAATAACATTAAAAGTTTTAGTTTCTTTAATTGCAGTTTGTATTGGTATTTATTTTGTTAAAAAAGGTGGGAACCAAAAAGCTATTTAATTTTTGCCATTGCTTTTATGTGTGATGGCCTAGTTTCACAACAACCACCAATAATTGTTGCACCATTTTCTTTAAATTTTTTAGCAATTTCTTGTATTTTTGTTGGTGTCAGATCTTTTCTTTTTCCTAAAATTTCATTTGGATTAGTTTTTTTTCCTAAAAAAACAGAGGTGTAGCTCTCTCTAAGTTTAGTGGTAACAAAGCCATTTAATTTAAAACCAAACGGTACATTTAAATTTTTTAGTTCAAGCAAGTTTTGCTCAAAATTTTCTGGAGAAACGCAAGATAGCATTACTCCAAGGGTGTTTTCGTCAATTATATTTTTTATTTCTTTGATATTTTCTTTACTAGGCAAAGTTGTTCCTTCAGATATATGCAATCCAACCAAATAGGGTTTTTTAAATTCTTTTATAGCTTCAACTCCACATTTAACCTCCTTAATGCTGCTCCAAACATCAAAGTAAAAAAAATCAATATATGGGTTTAAAGCCTTAGCTTGACTATGAAAGTTTTCGATAATTTCACTCTCGTCTCTATTATCTGCGTCATATGTTAAATTTTGTGGAGGTATACCACCAGCAATATAAGTATTCGGAAACTTTTGTTTTGCGGCTTGAGCAATTTCACCTGCCTTTTGATTTAAATATTCAAATTTATCTAAGAGATTATTCTCTTTTAAACGTTTTTGCCGTGTTGCAAAAGTTGTTGTGACAATTATTTCTGCACCAGCTTTTATGAAATCAATGTGTATATCTAAAACAAGTTGATGATAATTTTCGTCTAATATTGCATTAGCACTCCACAAAGTTGAATTTGGCTTCATACCTCTTGCCAAAAGTTCTTGACCCATACCACCATCCACAATTCTTGTTTGTTTAAAAAAATTTATGTCCATTAATTTGAAGTAAATTTACTTTTCTTTATTTTAAATCTTAATAATAAAAGAACAAATATGATTGATGCATAAATTAGTGGTTCTGTAAGATCTTTTTTTACAAGCCATATAAAATGGACAACACCAAGAATAGAAATTAAATAAATTAGCCTATGAAGTTTTTTCCACTTATCTTTTAAAATCAACATTGCTTTCTTTGAAGAAGTAATTGCTAATGGGAGCAACATTAACCAAGCGGCAAATCCTACAAAAATAAATTTTTTTGTTAAAATATCTTTAAAGATACTTGAAAAATCAAGTCTGTAATCAATTACAACATAAGTTAACATATGGAGTGTTGCATAGAAAAATACAAATAATCCCAACATTCTTCTAATATTTATCCAAATTGTTAAATTGGTAAAACTTTTAAGTGGGCTCATTAAAAGAGTTAAGCAAATAAAAATTAGAGTCCATTCACCAGTGTAATGAGTGATTTCTTTAACAGGTTCAGGGCCTAACTTATCAGAGTAAATTTTGTAAATTATGATTAAAAATGGAATTAGACTTAGAAAAAAAATACTTGGTTTAAAATATTTATTCATTAAAAAAATTTTTTTAAATCCATACCATTATATAAATGAGCTACTTCCTCTCCATATCCATTAAACATTAAAGTTTTTACTCTTGGTGAAAAAATATTATTTCCTATAATTCTTTCAGTCGCTTGTGACCATCTTGGATGGTCAACATTTGGATTTACATTCGAATAAAAACCATACTCTCTTGGTGATGCCCACATCCATGATGAGGTTGGCATTTTTTCTACTAGTTTTATTTTAACAATAGCTTTTGCACTTTTAAAACCATATTTCCAAGGAATAAAAATTCTAAGAGGAGCACCATTTTGGTTAGGGAGTTTTTTATTATATAAACCAGTTACTACTGTAGTAAGAGGATGCATAGCTTCATCTAATCTTAATCCTTCTTTGTAAGGCCAATTTAAAACAGGATATCTTTGTCCTTTCATTTGTTCAGGATCATAAACACTTTCAAATTCAACAAATTTTGCTTTCGAAGTGAAATTTACTTTTGATAGTAGCTGACTTAAAGAAAATCCCATCCAAGGAATTATCATCGACCAACCTTCAACACATCTTAGACGAAGTATTCTTTCTTCAGATGTAAATTCATTTGAAATTTCTTCCATTGAAATGTTAATTGGTTTATCAACCTCGCCTTCAATAGTAATATTCCAGGGTTTGGTTTTAAAATTTTGTGCATTTATATATGGATCACTTTTAGAAGTTCCAAATTCATAATAATTGTTGTATGTCGTTATATCTTTATAACTAGTTAGATTATTTGAATTACTAGCGTTAGCTTTAATTAAAGGAACTGAACACAAAGTCATTGCACTCAAGCTATAGCCAATAGACTTAACAAAAGATCTTCTTTTATAATAGATTTTTTCAGGAGTAATCTCTGAATTTTTAAATTTTTTCATTAAGACAAGTTATATTTATTAACTTAAATTTATTTTATAGTAAATTTGACTTATTGTGATATTTAATTGTCCCATGTACGAAAAATTTGGTCAATTTATAGATGGCGAGTGGCAAATTGCTGAAAAAAAAGAAACTTACGATGTAATTAACCCAGCAACTGAAGAAATAATTGGAAAAGCATCGAAAGCTTCATCTATTGAAGTCAAAAAAGCATTAAAGTCAGCAGAAAAAGGTTTAGAAGTTTGGAAAAACACCGCACCATGGCAAAGAGCATATGTGCTTAGAAAAATTGCAGACATGATGAGAGAAAAAAAAGATGTACTAGCAAAATGGTTAACACTTGAAGTTGGAAAGCCTCTTACAGAAGCAGTTGGTGAAGTTGGTGGTGGAGCTGATATTTTTGAGTGGAATGCTGAGGAAACAAAAAGAATTTATGGACAAACACAACAAAGTAGATTTCCAGATACTAGGGTTCATGTTTATTATCAACCTGTAGGAGTCGTTGCAGCTTTAGTTCCGTGGAATTTTCCAATAGTTTTAGCATCTAGAAAAATTTCTACTGCTTTAGCTGCAGGATGTTCTGTAATTTGTAAGCCTGACGTAATTACTCCTGGTGCTGTAATGGAATTAGTAAACATTTGTAAAGAAGCTGGAGTACCAGATGGTGTGGTTAGTCTTTTGTCAGGTGATCCTGCTGAAATATCAAATGAATTAATGGAATCAGATATAATTAAAAAAGTATCAATAACAGGTTCTACAAGAGTTGGTAAAATTATTTTAAAAAAAGCAGCTGATAAAGTTCAAAGAGTTACTATGGAGCTTAGCGGACACTCGCCTTTTATTGTTTGTGAAGATGTGGATATGAACAAAGTAGCGGATATAGCAATAACAAGTAAATTCAGAAACAATGGCCAAGTATGTATTTCACCTAATAGATTTTACATACAAGAAAATAGAAAAGATGAATTCGTAAATGCTTTTATAGAAAGAGCAAAAAAATTAAAAATTGGTAACGGTATGGATAAAGGTGTGGATCTAGGACCTTTAACTACTGCCAAGAGATTGGAGGAAATAGAAAAACTAGTTGAAACAACTAAAAAAGAAGGAGCCAAAGTATTAATGGGTGGGCAAAGACCCTCTGGTTTTAATAAAGGATACTATTATGAACCAACTGTGTTTGATGATGTAAAAGATAATTTTACAATAATGAAAGAAGAACCTTTTGGCCCACTAGTTCCAATATTAAGTTTTAAAACTTTCGATGAAGTAATTGAAAGAGCAAACAATAACGATTTAGGACTATGTAGTTATTTGTATACAAATTCTATGGATAAAGCACACATTGGATCTGAGAAATTAGAATCTGGTTGTGTAGCAGTCAATACTGGTATTGTAGCAATTGCTGAGGCGCCTTTTGGAGGAATAAAACAAACTGGTTATGGTCGTGAAGGTGGATCAGGTGCAATAAAAGATTATTTAAATGTGAAATACACTCATATGGGGTTAAAAATCTAAAAATGAGAAAAAATAAAGTTAAAGAAATGATGAGGGAGGGAAAATCTGTTATCAATGGCTGGCTTCAAATACCTAGCACTGTTTCAGCCGAAGTCATGGCTCACCAAGGATGGGATTCTTTAACAATTGATATGCAACATGGTTTAGTTGATTACACAAATGCACTTCCAATGCTACAAACAATTTCAACAACTGATGTAACTCCTTTGGCTAGAGTAAATTGGAATGAGCCAGGTCAAATAATGAAAATTCTAGATGCGGGTTGTTATGGAATTATATGTCCAATGGTAAGTAATAAAAAAGAAGCAGAAAGATTTGTTCAAGCTTGTATGTATCCTCCTCGAGGTTATAGAAGTTTTGGTCCAGTTAGAGGTTTAATTTACGGTGGTTCTGATTACGCGAAACATGCAAACGATGAAATGCTTAAAATAGTAATGATTGAAACAAAAGAGTCTTTAGAAAAGCTAGATGAGATTATGTCAACTCCTGGTGTAGACGGGATTTATATTGGACCAGCTGATTTAAGTTTAGCAATAGGTGAAGAACCTGGTTTTGATAGAGCAGAAGACACTAAAGCTTATTCAGAAATATTAAGAATTTTAGAACACGCAAAAAAAAATAATATTTTTGCTGGAATTCATAATGGTACACCTGAGTATGCACAAAAAATGATTGATATGGGTTTTAATTTTGTAACGATTGGATCTGATCAAAGAGCATTAGGAGCTGGTACGAGGCAGGATGTTGAAAAAATGAAAGGTTCTTCAAAAAGAGAAGAATCTAAAGCTTATTAATTTTATTTATTTAATACCTTAAGAATGACTAAAATTTTAATAACTGAATTTATTAATCAAAATAGTCTGGATAATTTAAAAAAAAAATTTGATCTAAAATATGATGAAGAGCTATATAAAAATAAATTAGAATTAGAGGATATTATTCATAATTATGAAGGTTTAATTGTTCGAAATAAAACACAAGTGAACATTGAAGTTTTAGAAAAAGCAAAAGAACTTAAATTTATTGGAAGATTGGGTGTTGGTTTAGATAATATTGATACAGAATATTGTAAAGATAAAAATATTCATGTTCAACCGGCAACAGGTATGAATGCAGAATCTGTTGCTGAATATGTTGTTTCCTCATCTATGTCTCTAATAAAAAAAATTCCAGTTTTTCATAACGGAACGATTAAAGGTGATTGGCCAAGAACATCAATTAATTCTAAAGAAATAAACCATAAATTTTTAGGGCTTATAGGATTTGGTACAATCGGAAAAAAAGTTGCTGAATATTGTTCAAAAAACGGTTTAAAGATTTTAGCTTACGATCCTTATGTTAAGGAAATAAATAATAGAGAAATTGATGCCAAATTATCAAGTTTAAACGAGATATATGAAAAATCAGATATTATTTCTATACACCTACCTTTAACTGATGAAACAACAAATATGATAAATAAATCATCATTTTCTCGAATGAAAAACAGACCAATTATAATAAATACCTCCAGAGGAAGTATTATTAATGAAAGTGATTTAATTGACGCCTACCACGAAAATATTATTTCTGGCTTTGCTATTGATGTTTTTGAAAATGAACCTATAGAAAGTGAATTTTATAATAAAATTAAACCAGGCATGAATTGTATTTTAACACCTCACATATCCGGTGTTACTATAGAGTCAAATATTAGAGTAAGTGATTTTATAGTTAAAAAAATTACAGATTTTTTTAATTAATTATTTCTTCTAGGTTTATTAATCGTCTTTGTTTTATTGATTGTTCAGCAGCCTCTCCCATAGCAACAGCAATTAAACCATCTTCTAATGAAACTTCTGGATCTAAATTGTTTTCTATAGCTTTCAAAAAAGCTAGATGCTCATAGTAAGTGGATCCATGATGGTGTCCGGCCTCAATAATTTTTTTATCTACATTAATATTTTCGATATGTGTTTTACCATCTCTCATTCCAATCCTTACATTCGATGAGGTTTTGCCTGAGTCATCGGAAGGTACTGAAGTTTCAATTTTTCCCTCATTTCCTGTGGCTACAAGCTCTTCTTGCATGTCAGAATTTTCTGCAAACATACAGAGCTCAAGTAAACTTCTTGCTCCATTTTCAAAATTAACAATTACATATGCATTATCAATTATGTCTGGCTTTTTTCCATTATACACTTCATCCAAATGGTTAACGTCTTGACCACCACTTGCATATACACTGATTGGCTTACTTCTAATAATTAATCTCATTAAATCAAAGAAATGGCAGCATTTTTCAACAAGTGTACCACCAGTATTTTCTTCAAAACGATTCCAATCATTTACTTTTTTCAAAAAAGGAAATCTATGTTCTCTTATAGTTAAAGTTTTTAAATCACCAATTTTGTTATTATGAATTTCATTAATAAACTTTGATACTGGCGGCATATATCTGTACTCCATCGCAGTCCAAAATACTGAAGGGTAATCTTTTGTAAGTTTTTTTATTTCCAAACAATCTTTTGTATTAGTGCATAAGGGTTTTTCTACTAATATATGTTTTTTTGTTTTGATTACATCTTTTAAAATTTCTATATGAGTAAAGTTAGGGGATGAAATTAAGTATACATCAACAATTTTTTTTTCAATCATTTCTAAATGATTTTTAAAACAAGAAACTTTTGTTTTTAGAATTTCTTTGCAATTATTTAATGAATCCTCATGAGGATCAGAAATTGCAACTACTTCAGCATTATCAATTAAAGATATATTTAAAATATGTTCACGAGCCATTGTCCCTGCTCCAATAATTCCATATTTAATTTTTTTCATATTTTGTTTGTATCAGTTTAATTTAAAAACTTAATCAATACTTAGCCCACTCGGGACTTTGTCTGGTTTACCTAGTGGTCTCTGATTTCCACTTCTGCCAGTTAAAGCTTCAAGAAAAGAAACAAGTTGATCAATTTCTTTCTCATTCAAATTTACTGGCTCTATATTAATGCTTGATAGTATTCTATCTTGTTCTCTTTTGTCTGAAAAAGTTACAAAATCAATTTCTTCTAACCAAGGTACTTTAGGTAAATTTGCATATTCGGGTTTCCATGTCTTATTCATTTTTATTGGATTTAAATGATGTTTAATTATTGATTTTAAAGTTGGATAAGCACCATTATGACCATAAGGAGCTGTTAAAGAAACATTTCTTAATGCTGGCGTTTTAAATTTATACATATCGTTTATATTGTCAGTTTCAACCATTCGTCCAACGTCACGAGCATAAGGATCAAATGGTCGTGTCCTTCCAGGTCCAAACTGAGGAATTCCTATTGAGTGAAATTTTTGATCTGACAACAATGAACCTGAATGACAAGAACTACAGTTTGCTTTTCCATAAAATAAATTCATTCCTTTTATTTGCTCTAAAGTTAAAGCTTGTTTATCTCCATTTAAATATTCATCAAAAGAGGAGTCAAAAGATGTCCATTCATGAATTTCAAATGCAGCAATCGAATTTACAATATGTGTAATGTTAATATCTAAGGGGTTGTTAACATCATCAAAAGCATTTTTAAATAATTCGACATATTCTGGAATTCCTCTTATTCTGTGAGTAATTACAGGCCAAACTCTATCAATTCTCATACTATCTTTTCCAACTTTTGAGACTAAACCTATGATTTCATTTTCACCTGGATTTCCTGCCATCTCAAACTGTCTAGTCATTGGAAACAAAGCTTGAACTGCAACTATATTATCAAGCCCTTTAGGAAGAGCTTCTTGAGCTGGTGTATTAAATCCGTTACCAAATATATTTGATTTAGTTACTCTTCCATCGTGTAACAAAGTGGTGATATCTTTAAATCCTAAATTCCATAAAGCTAAAGAATTTCTTGGAATTCGTTTTTTTATTTTGTCATCACCCTTACCTGCAGTTCTCTCTAACCCTATACCTTGACCCCCTTCACCAATACCTAAAGAAAGCCCATCTGAACCACCTAGGTTATGACTATGACATGTTGCACACGCTATATTTCGATTTGCAGACAAAATTTTGTCATGAAATAAAAGTCTTCCAATTTTAACTTTTTCTATATCAACTTTATGAAAATCTTCTTTCTTTAATGGTTTTGGTAATTCTATTGCGTAAGTTTTATTTACTGAAATTAAAAATAGAATTATAAATGTTATTATTTTTAAATGATTAAATATCTTTTTATACTTTTGTTTTTTCCATCCATAGTTTTTGCAGAAATAGAAAATGCTCGAGATTTGATGGAAAAAGGAAAATTTAAAGAAGCTATGGAAGAACTTATGCCAGCAGCTAGATCTGGTAATGCTGATGCTGAAGAGCTTATTGGAATTATGTACGCTATGGGTCTTGGTGTTGAAAGAGATGATGTTAGAGCTTTTGAATGGTATCTCAGATCTTCTATGAAAGGTCATCCTGGTGCTCAATCTGGTGTTGGGTGGTATTACGAAATTGGTAGAGGACTCCCAGCTCCCGATCTTGTTAGAGCTTATATGTGGTACGGTTTGTCTGCTATTGGCGGAGATCCTGATGCTGCAATTTCTCAGGAAGAAGTTATTAAAAAAATGACTCCTGAACAAATTGAAAAAGCTCATATTCTCATAAAAGATTATAAATCTTGGATATATCCTTTTAGATAATGAGGCGAACTAAAATCCGCCCCATTATATTTATTTGAAATTACAAATCTTTTTTGTATGCGCTAGATGCTTTTTTCTCTGCTTTAGCTACTGCTTTAGTTAAAGCGTTGAAAATTTCTTTTCCACCTTTAACATTAGCTTTAAACCAATCATACACTGGGCTCGCTTCTTTTTTAAAACTAGCTTTTTGATCAGGTGTTGGTACGTATAAATCTCCACCACCTGCTACAAAGTCCTCATAAGCTTTGATTGATTTTCTCTTAGGAGAAGCAAAAGTTGCTTGCTGCAAAGCATAGAAACCATCAGTCACTACTTTTTTTAGATCTGGTGACATTGAATCATATTTTGCATTGTTCATCCACCATAACGCTCCCATGTATGCATGACCGTCTAAAGTAACATATTTTAGACCTGCATCAGGAAACTTCATGTTCATAATGTCAGTAATTCCATTTTTAGAACCTTCAACTACACCAGTTTGAAATGATGTAAATAATTCAGGCCATGGAATAGGAGTTGGAGATGCACCTAATGCTCTTACAAGTTCCTGAGGTAAATCAGCTACAACTGTTCTGATTTTTAAACCTTTCATGTCAGACGGATTTGCAATTCTTCTTTTTGTGTTAGCAAAATTTCTCCATCCTCCAGTGTTTCCAATTGTCATCAATCTAATTGAGTCATTGGAATCTTTTAGAGCCATTTTTCTCATTGTTCTTACAAAATCACCTTGCATTACATCTTCAGCAATTCTGTCATCAGCCATTAGATAAGGTAAGTCTAAAACTTGAACATATGGGAATACCCCTGCAGCACCTCCAGAAGTAGAAATATAAATGTCTATACTTCCATCAGATACACCTTGTAAACATTCTGCACCTTTTGAACAAAGCTGCGTACCTACAAATAGTTCTACAGCTATTTTTCCATTTGAGGCTGCTTCTACGTAGTTTTTAAATACTACAGCACCATCATAATCTTCGTCTTGATCATTAGAGTTCATTGTCATTCTCAAGTTATAATCTGCAGCTGAAACAGATGCAGTAAAACTGATTAAGAATAATAATGAAAAAAATGATTTTATTAATTTACTCATAATTATTTCCCTCTCTTTAAATATTTATGTATATAAACTATACTTAAATTGATTTAGAGAGTCTATCGAGTAGTAAAAAAATATATTTATTTTGCGAAACCAGTAAGCAAAGGAATAGTCATCGAGATTGATGGAAAATAGGTTATTAAGAAGATTACTATAGCTTCTACTGCTAAAAATGGCAATATAGCTTTTGCAATTGTTTCAACTCTTTCCCCAGATACAGAAGATGCAACAAATAACACAAGGCCCATTGGTGGAGTTGCCAAACCAACAGTTAAATTAACAGACATTATAATTGCAAAGTGTACAGGATGAACTCCAAGTTCAACAAATACTGGTCCAAGAATTGGTCCCAAGATAATTATGGCTGGACCTGCATCTAAAAACATTCCAACAACAAATAATAAAATATTTATAAGAAATAGCAAAACATATGGATTATCAGTCAATCCCAAAACAAATGCAGCAAGATGTTCTGGAGCATGTGATAAACTTACAACTGTTTTAAAAGCCATTGCAGCACCAACTAAAAGAAGAACTACTGAAGATACCATTGCTGCTTTTGTCATCACCTTAGGAACATCTTTCCATTTTAATGATTTCAAAACAAATAGACCGATGAACATTGCATAAGCAGCAGCTACAGCTGATGCTTCGGTTGGTGTAAAAATTCCTCCAAGTATTCCACCTAAAATTATTACAGGTGTCATTAAAGGAAAAAAAGCTTTAAGCGAAGCTTTACCTCTTTGGCTCCAAGTGGTTTTTTTTGTTACGGCAGGAAAATTATATCTCTTGGCCATAAATTTTATTGTGACCATCAAACTGACTCCTACTAAAATACCAGGTACAATTCCTGCTAAAAATAATGCAGCAACACTCTCACCCATCACATATGCATAAATAATCATTATCCCTGAGGGTGGAATTATGGGTCCAATTACAGAACTAGCGGCAGTAATTGCTGCTGCAAATTTTTTTGTATATCCTTGTTTTTCCATTGCAGGAATAAGCATTGATCCAATTGCCGATGTGTCAGCTACAGCTGAACCTGATAAACCAGCAAACAACATTGAAGTCAGGACATTGACATGAGCTAATCCTCCTTTTAAGTGACCCATCATAGCTTGACTAAATTCAACAAGTCGATGGGTTATTCCTCCTCTGTTCATTAACTCCCCTGCTAACATAAAAAATGGAATTGCCATCAAAGGGAAGCTATCTATTCCGTTATAAATATTTCTATAAAGCATAGCTCCATCTCTCGCTTGATCATTTAACCAAAGCAAAATTCCTGGTGCTGCTAACAATCCAAAAAATACAGGCAAACCAATTAACAAAAATATTAAAAACAAAGGGAGAAACCAAACTAACATTATTGTGTCTCCAACTTTTGTTTATCGTAGTCTTCAGGTAAGTCTAATTTTGTAAAATTAGTAAGAATATTTCTTAAAATTAATTCTATGTTCACAGATATTAAAAAAATAATACCAACAGGCAATGACATATACATCCAAGCTAATTTTATTGGTTCTGCTTTTCCGCCAATTAAATGAAAAGGAATTTTTATCGATGAGGAATTAAATATCCATCCAGCATTAATATGTTTAAATCCTAATTCTAAACCTATAACTAAGACAAAAAAAGATACAATTAACAAAAACAAAGTTAAAAAAGTTGAAATAAGTTTTGGCAAAAATCTCTCTAATAAATCAATAGAAACAAATCCACCCCATCTATATGCAGAGGGTGCAATCAATCCTGTCATCCATAACATCAAAAATCTTGCAACCTCATCAGGCCAAGGCAGTGCATTATTTAATACATATCTAAAAAATACTTGTACTAAGATAACAATTACCATCAAAAGTATTGCTATCCATGCAAACTGTCTACCAATTCTTAAAAAAAAAGTATTTATTTTCTCAAGGATATTAAAAACAAATAGGAGAATATTAATTGTTAAATTCACAGCTAAATTTATTTTAATTATTTAATAAATACAACTTTAATTAAAAAACTAATTTACTTTAAAGAATAATTCTCGTATTAAAAATGCTCTCTAAAAAAATTAACATATAATTATGAGTAATAAAAAAAAGATATTAATTATTCAAAAAGTCCACGAAAAAGGTATGGAATTAATTAATAATCATCCTAATTTTGATTTTGAAGTAACTGACGACACTTCTCTAGAAAATTTAAAATCAAAATTAAAAGATTGTGATGGAGCATCAATAAGAATTGCAAAGCTTCCTGGAGAAGCATTTGAAGAAGCAAAAAATTTAAAAATTATTTCAAGACATGGTGTTGGTTATGACAATATCGATTTAAAAAAAGCTAAAGAAAAAGATATTAAAATAGCAATAACAGCTAATGCTAATGCTGTTACAGTTGCAGAACATGTAATGTTTGTTTTGTTAAATATTGCAAAAAGAAAAGACTTATTTGACAAAACAGTAAGAGAGGGAAATTTTAAAGACAGAAATAAATTACCAAAAACAATTGAAGTTTGGAAAAAAAATTTTTTAATAATGGGTTTTGGAAGAATAGGAAAAGCTCTAATTACAAGATGTCTAGGTTTTGAAATGAATGTATTTGTTTATGATCCATTTGTAGACAAAGATAAAATTGAAGAATTAGGGGGAAAAAAAGTCGAAGATCTATCTGAAGCAGTAAAAACTATGGATGTTATTTCACTCCATGTGCCTTTGACAGATAAAACTGAAAATTTAATTAATTATGATTTATTAAAAACAATGAAAAAAAATTGTATCTTAATTAATGCAGCAAGAGGTGGGATTATTAATGAAGAAGATCTTGATAAAGCACTTAATGAAAATTTGATTTTTGGAGCTGGTATAGATGTTTTTACAAAGGAACCACCAGATGACAATAATCCACTTCTAAAAAACGAAAAAGTTTATTTAAGTCCTCATACTGCAGCTTTTACTGATGAGTGTATGACAAGAATGGGAAAAGAAACAATTCAAAACATTATTGATTTTTTTGAAGAAAAATTAGAAAAATCGAAAATTATAAAATTATAAACATTAGGAAATAACAACCATACTTTAATTAACAGATTTTAATTTTTAAAGATCTGGATATTACTTTTATTTAAGGTCTCAGTTAAATATTTATAACCAATCTTTGCATATTCAAAAGGATTTGCTTTTGCTGGATCTTGCTCTGCTTCAACTACCAACCAGCCTGAATAATTTTTTTCTTTTAATACATCAAATAAAGGTTTGTAATCAATACAGCCATCTCCAGGTACTGTAAAAGCACCTTCTAAAAATGCACCTCTAAAACTTAAATCTTCTTTTAATGATTTGTCTAAAACATTTTTTCTAATATCCTTACAATGAATATGAATAACTCTATCACTAAAATTTTTTAATATTTTAAGATAATTGCCTTGAGCAAATAGCATGTGGCCAGTGTCTAAAGTAAGTTTTACGTTATCATCAGTGTTTTCTAGCAATCTTATAGTATCTTCCTCAGTTTCTATAACTGTCCCCATGTGATGATGGTAAGCAAGAGGCATTCCTTGACCCTCTAAATATTTTCCCATCTCTGAAATTTTTGCATAGTATTCTTTGGCTTCATCAAGACTCATTTTTGGCCTTGTAGAAAGTTTTCTATTTGGGTCTCCTTGAATTGAACCAGAAACTTCTGCAAACACCATACAAGGAGAGTTACAATCTTTGAATAATTTCAGCTGAGCTTGGATTAAATTTTTTTCCTCATTTACTGTATTTTTTCTTAAATTTGCCCCATACCAACCTGAACAAAGATTTAAGCTAAACTCTTTTAATTTAGGAATTAATTCTTCAGAGTTTTTAGGAAATTTACCTCCAGATTCAATTCCAATAAAACCTGCTTGACTAGCTTCTAATAAGCATTGTTCCAAAGAAGTATCGCCCCCAAGTTCTGGCATGTCATCATTGCTCCATGCTATTGGTGCTATTCCTAATTTTACTGACATAAATATTTTTTTTGCTAAGATATATTCAATGTTTAAATCAAATAAAACTAAAAAATTAAGTTTAGGAATTGTTGGTGGTGGTCCTGGATCCTGGATAGGTCATGTTCATAGAATTTCATCTCGATTTGATGATCAGTACGAAATAGTAGCTGGTGTTTTTTCTAGAAATGTAAAAATTTCTACTAAGTTTGGAAAGAGCATAGGCATTTTACCTGACAGATGTTACTCAAATTATCAAGAAATGGCTGAAAAAGAATTTAAGAGAAAAGATGGAATTAATGTAGTTGCTATAATGACACCTCCATCAAGTCATCAAGTTATTGCTGAAAAATTTATTTCAACAAATGTAAATATAATTTCTGATAAACCCTTCGCTGGAAATTTAGAACAAGCGAAAAAACTTTTCAAATCAATAAAAAAAAATAAAAAAATCAAATATGCACTTACACATAACTACTCAGCTTATCCAATGGTTAGACAGGCAAAAATTCTTGTTGAGAGAGGTAGGATTGGAAAAGTAAGAATGATAAATGTTGAGTATGTGCAGGATTGGTCTGATGGATCATCTATCAATAGCAGAAATGCAAAAAAAAAATTAAAATGGAAACTTGATAAAAATATTGTTGGTTCTTCAGCTGTATTAAATGAAATTGGATCTCATGCTTATCATTTAGCAATGTATATATCTGGTTTGAAAGGAACAAATGTTTTTGCTGATATAAAGCAAATTTCTCCAAAGATAAAAATGGATGATAATGCTCAAGTTATGATTAATTTTACGAACGGTGCAAAAGGTATGTTTTGGACTAGCGTAATGTCTAGAGGAGGAGTTTATGGATTAAGAATAAGGGTCTATGGTGACAAAGGAAGTTTGGAATGGGTTCAAAATGATCCTGGTTACCTAAAGTTAAATCCTTCTAAAGGTGCGGTAAAGCTTTTAGAAAGAGGTTTTCATAATGCAGATTTTTCGAGGAATTTTTCTAGAATTAAATTTGGACATCCAGAAGGATATTTAGATGCGTTTGCAAATATATATAAAGAATTTGCACAATCGTTAAAAAGTAAATCAAATAAGCGATATTTTTATCCTGATGAAGATGAAGGATTTGAAACTGCTAAATTTATTAATGCATGTAAGGTTTCATCAAAAAGTAAAAAATGGGTAAAAATCAAATAAACGTAGCATTACTTGGTTTAGGTAGAATAGGTCAAATGCATGCTGAAAACTTAATAAATCATAAAAGTTTCAAATTAAAATATACTTTTGATATCAGTAAGAAGTTAGCGAAAAATATTTCAAGAAAATTTAATACAATTGATATTAGTAAGCCTGAAAAAGCTTTTAGAGATAAAAATATAGATTTAATATTTATTGCATCTAGTACTTCTACTCATATTAAATTTATAAAAGAGGCAGTAAAATATAAAAAAGTAGTCTTTTGTGAAAAACCTTTAGATTTAAACATTTATAAAGTTAATAAATGTTCAAAAGAGATCAAAAAGTATAAACCTAAAATACAATTAGGTTTTAACAGAAGGTACGATCCAGGACATAGTTCAATAAAACAAGAATTAAGAAAAGGAAAAATTGGAAAATTAGAAAAAATAATTATCACCAGCAGGGATCCTGCCCCACCTTCATTAAATTATTTAAAAGTATCCGGTGGCATATTTAAAGACATGATGATTCATGACTTTGATTTGTTAAGATTTTATTTGGAAAAAGATGAGATAGAAAATATTTTTACTACAGCTAGTAATATTTCAGATAAAAGATTTGATAAAATTAAAGATTATGAACTAGCTTCATGTCTTTTGAAATCAAAACAAGGTGTACAATGTATAATTACAAATTCTAGACATTGTAGCTTTGGGTACGACCAAAGAGTAGAGTTATTTGGTTCAAAAGGAATGTTAATATCTGGAAATAAAAATGAGAATGAAACAGAGATTTTTACAAAAAACAACACATCACAGAAAAAACCACTTTTAAATTTTTTTATTGATAGATATTTTGATGCTTACAGGCTTCAACTGGATGAATTAGCTTCATATTCACGAAAAAAGAAGTCCCCAATTTCAAGTTTTGAGGATGGAAGAAGAGCTTTGATTATTGCTAACGCCGCTTCACAGTCCTTAAAACAAAGAAAACAAATAAAAATTAACTTTTAAATCTAAATTACAATTATTCTAGGATATATATTTTTTATACATATTTAAAGTTGACGACTTTACAACCTACTTTTTTTTATGTTAACGTCCGCGCATAATAGAGGTAGAAGTTTAGGAACTTTTAATAAAAAAGATATTACCAGAGAAGAATTACTTAGTATGATGGCTGGTGGAGAAGAACTTAATAAATTAGAGGTCGAACTTAATGAAATGGGTCGATTATATGGTTAAATAAATTTATGAAAAAAATTACTCTTACATGTGCTCACGCAATAGTTAAATATTTGATTTCTCAAAAAATATTAATTAATGGGAAAAAAGAACCTTTGTTTCCTGGTGTGTTTGGAATATTTGGACATGGAAATGTAGCTTGTTTAGGACAAGCACTAGAAGAAAGTAAAAAAGAACTTCCAACATATAGAGGACACCATGAACAAAATATGGCACTTACTGGAATTGGTTATGCTAGGGCAAAAAGACGACAACAAATTTTTGTAGCAACATCCTCTGTTGGGCCTGGTGCAACAAATATGGTTACAGCTGCAGCAGTTGCTTTGAGTAACAGATTGCCTATTTTGTTTCTACCAGGAGATACTTATGCAAACAGAATGCCAGATCCGGTGTTGCAACAAGTTGAGCATTTTAATAATCCTGGAATAACAGCTAATGATGCGTTTAAACCAGTTACAAGATATTTTGATCGAATAACTAGACCTGAACAGATTATTCAATCATTCCCGGCAGCAGTTCAAACAATGTTAGATCCTGCAGACTGTGGTCCAGCATGTATTTCTTTAAGCCAAGATGTACAAGGTCAAACCTTTGATTATCCAGAAGAGTTTTTTAAAGAAAGAGTACATGCAATTAGAAGACCAAGACCAGATGAATTTCAAATTAAAGAGGCAGCAGAAAAAATTAAGTCATCTAAAAATCCAATTATAATTTCAGGTGGTGGGGTTTTTTACTCAGATGCAATGGAGGAGTTGAGTCAGTTCGCGATCAAACATAATATACCAGTTACGCAAACTGTAATGGGATATTCTACAATGAAAAGAGACCATTCTCATTTTGCAGGTCAAATTGGTGGTTTAGGTGGAAAAAATACAAATACTTTAGCAAAAGAAACAGATTTAGCAATTGCAGTTGGAACCAAACTTGCAGATTTTACAACTGGATCATGGGCAAATTTTGAAAACAAAAATTTTAAACTAGTTTCAATAAATGTATCAAGATTTGATGCTAACAAACATTTAGCGCAAGCTGTCATTGGTGATGCTAAAGTTTCATTAACAGAGCTTTCACAAGCATTAGGTAGTTGGAAAGCTGGAGAAGAATGGAATAAAAAATCTCAAATTGAACTCAAAGAATGGAATGATCATATAGATAAAGAAAGTGCGCCGACAAATCAAGAAGTTCCAAGTTATGTCCAGGTAATTGGTGCAATTTATAGAAACTCTGACCCAACAGATATTGCAGTTACCGCAGCAGGAGGCTTAGTTGGTGAAGTTGTTCAAGTTTGGAGACCTAGAGAATTAAATACTCATGAAACAGAGTGGGGTTTTAGTTGTATGAGTTATGAAATTTCAGGAGCACTTGGAATAAAAATGGCAAATCCAGATAAAGAAGTAATTTCTTTTGTAGGAGATGGCTCTTATCTTTTAAATAACACAGATATTTATTCATCAGTTATTACAAAAAATAAATTAATAATTATAGTTTGTGATAACGGTGGGTTTGCAGTTATCAATCGACTTCAATTATTTAAAGGTGGTAAAGAATACAATAACTTATTAAAGAGCTCTAATACTCCTGGATTAGTTGATGTTGATTTTGCAAAACACGCAGAAAGTATGGGAGCTAAATCTGAACATGTTAATTCAATTTCAGATCTTGAAGCTGCATTTAAAAGAGCAAAAGCATCTGATGTAACATACGTTATTTCAATTAAAACTCATGCTTATAAGTGGGTTGAGGGTTCTGCTTTTTGGGACAGCCCAACACTTGAAATTCCTAAAACTAAAGAAAATGAAGAGGCTTTAAAACTTTATAAAGAAGGAAAAGATAAACAAAGACAAGGCGTATAAATCTTTATGAATAAAATTTTTAAGGTCGGTCTTATAGGCTGTGGTCACATCGCCGAGACATACTTTAGAGGGCAACAATATTTTAATAATTTTAAAATAATTGCCTGTGCAGATATTGATCAAAAAGCAGCTGATAAATGTGCAAAATTATACAATATTAAATCTAAAACAGTTTCAGAAATTTTAAAAGATAATGAAATAGAAGTTATTTTAAATTTAACAATTCCACAATCTCATTATGAAGTATCAAAAAAAGTTTTGAACTCAGGTAAACATGTTTATTCAGAAAAACCACTAGCAACTTATTTTGCAAAAGGTAAAGAACTTGTCTCACTAGCAAAAAAAAATAAACTTTATCTTGGAAATGCTCCAGATACATTTTTAGGTGGAGGAATTCAAAAAGCTAGAGAATTAATTGATTCAGATTTGATTGGAGAGATTAAACTTGGTAATGCAATTTTCGCATTTCCTGGAGTAGAGTCTTTTCATCCAAAACCTGAGTCTTGGTATAAAAAAGAAGGAGGTCCAGTAATCGATATGGGACCATATTTTTTTACAACATTGGTAAATTTACTTGGACCTGCAAAACAAGTTCAAGGAAGAACATTAACTGCTTTTAAAAAGAGAATTTATGGAGTGGGACCTAAAAAAAACAAATCATTTAAAGTGGAAACACCTACAACATATTTAGCGACAATCCAATTTCACAGTGGTGCTATAATTCAGGTAACACTCTCATTTGATGTAATTAATCATCAAAGAAACCATATGGAGCTTTATGGTACAAAAGGATCGATTATTGTTCCAGATCCTAATATGTTTGGGGGTTCTGTTTTTATTTCTGTTACAGAAGGTGGAAAATGGGGTGAACATAAAACAGACAAGATGCATTTAGGAAAAATAAACATAACCTCATCTAGTGGAAGATCAAATGAAGCTGCTGCGAATGCAAACTATCGGAGTGTTGGTTTATCTGAAATGTTATATTCTATTCAGAAAAACAAAAAACATAGGTGTTCAGGTGATTTATCCTTACATGTATTAGATATAATCGAGTCAACCATGAGAGCAGCAAATACTGGAATTCCTCAAAGAATTCAAACAAAATGTGATAGACCAAAAAAATTTACTGAAGAAGAAGTAAAAAAAATCTTAATTTAAATGTCAAAACCAATTGTTATATCTGATCCTTTTCCAAGAACTTTAAATCTTATTTTTACAAAAAAAAAATTAAAAGAATTAAAATCAAAATACAAAGTTTTAATAGCACCTAATAAAAAAAAAAGACAATTTTATGAAAATTACATTGATAAGGCTACTTTCATTATGGGTCAGCCAGATTTAGATAAAACAATTTTATCAAAAGCAAAAAAATTGAAAGCAATAATAAATGTTGAAAGTAATTTTATGGGTAATGTTGATTATGCTTATTGTTCTGAAAAAGGAATCCATGTAATTGCAACTTCTCCAGTATTTTCAAAACCTGTAGCAGAAATTGCACTAGGAATGACGCTTTCTTTGTTAAGAAATATTCATAATGCTCATTTCGATTTTGTAAAAGGTAAAGAAAAATATGGATTAGAAAGTAATTTAAAAGCATCTCTATTATCAGGAAAAAAAATTGGATTATTAGGATTTGGTGATTTAGCAAAATCTTTATATCCAATGTTGCTACCGTTTACTAAAGATATAAATGTTTATGACCCCTGGTTATCAAATAATAAAATTAAAAGTTTCGGATTTAAACCTGTTAGTTTAAATCAAATGTTTAAAACATGTGAAATTATTTATATTTTAGCAGCTGTAACGACTAAGAATAAAAATTTAGTAAATAAAAATTTAATTAACAAAATGAAACCTAACTCATTATTTATATTGATGAGTCGAGCAGAAGTTGTAAATTTTAAGGATTTAATCAAGAGAGTTAAAAAGGGAGATATTTATGTAGCTACTGACGTATTTCCTGAGGAGCCAGTGAGAAAAAATGACCCAATCAGAAAAGTTAAAAATATTTTGTTTTCAGCCCACAGAGCTGGAGCTTTGACAGAGGCCTTTTATAGTATGGGGGATATAGTTTTAAAGGACATGTATCTAATTTCAAAAAATTTAAAACCAAAATTTTGTAAACAAGCTCAATTGAAAACAGTAGGGTTATTGGCCTCAAAACCAGTTGCAATTAATTGATATTTTAATAATTTTATAAATTATGTCATCAACTAACAATCCACTCTTAGAAGCTAAAGGAATAACAAAATATTTTGGAACTATTACTGCATTAGAAAATGTTAACTTAAAGGTTCATGCTGGAGAATGTTTGGGTGTAGTTGGAGATAACGGAGCAGGAAAATCAACTTTAATGAAAGTTTTGTCGGGACTTTATAAACCAAGCGCAGGTTCTTTATTTTTCCAAGGCAAAGAAGAAATATTAGAAAGTCCAAGAGACTCTCAAAATTTAGGTTTAGAAATGGTTTACCAAGATCTTGCTTTAGCAGGTAATTTACCTATTGGTGAAAATATTTTTTTAGGAAGAGAACCAACAAAAAACTTAGGATTTTTAAAACTATTAGATTTTAACAAAATTAAAGAGTTAACTAATGCTCATTTAGATAAGTTAAAAATAAATGTTAAAAGTGCCGATCAAAAAGTAGAGGAACTTTCAGGTGGTCAAAGGCAAGCTGTAGCAATCGCAAGATCAACAGCTTTTAATGCTAAAGTAGTAATTATGGATGAACCTACTGCAGCATTAGCAATCAAAGAAGTAGGTAAAGTTTTAGATCTTATTAATGGTTTAAAAAAAACAGGTGTAGGAGTGATTGTAATAAGTCATAGAATGGATGATATTTTTACAGTTTGTGATCGTGTTATGGCTTTATTCCAAGGAACTAATTTTGCAGAAGCTAGCCTTTCAAATACTTCAAGAGACGAAGTTATTGGATGGATCATGGGTAAAAAATAATATGGAAGATAAAGATAAAAAAGTAGAAAGTTTGCACTTAAAATTAATTCCGTACTTTGAAAAGTATGGAATACTTCTTTTGTTAGTTCTTATGATACTGGTAATGCATATTTTACAACCAGATGTGTTTCTTTCTTGGAGAAATGTAACGAATGTTTTTAAACAAATATCCTGGCAATCAATGCTAGCTCTAGGAGTATTTATGGTAATTGTAACAGCAGGAATTGATCTTTCTGTTGGCTCTATAATGATGTTATCTCTTATGATTTTAGCTGTCGTTGCAAAAGCAGGAGCCCCCTGGTTCATTGTAGTGCTTACACCATTGATTGCAGGTTTTTTATGTGGAGTATTTAATGGTTTAGGTATTACTTTATTACGGATGCCTCATCCATTTATAATGACTTTGGGTACACTTTATATATTTAGAGGCGCAGGAAACTTAATTTCAGGTGGTACTCCTATTAGCGGTTTTACAGATGAAGTTAGATATTTGGGACATGGAAGAATAGATCTTCAATGGTTAGGGTTAGAAAAATCTCAATATTTACCTGTAAGTTTAGTATTAATTGCAATTGTTTATATAATTTTTTGGATTTTTTTAAATAAGAGTAAAACTGGTAAATGGATCTATGCAATTGGAGGCAATCCAAATGCAGCTAGAGCTTCAGGAATAAATGTAAATAAAATTTTGATTATTGTTTATTCTTTGTGTGGTTTTTTATCTGGTATTGGTGCTTTGATTTTAGCTGGAAGAACTGACTCAGGATATCCAAATGCCGGACTTCAGTCAGAACTCGATGCTATTGCTGCTTGTATTATTGGTGGAGCAAGTTTTTTTGGAGGAAGAGGAACTGTTCTTGGAGTTTTTGCTGGAGTTATGATTATGGGCATTCTTCGTAATGGATTAAACTTAATGGATGTAAGTTCATTTTGGCAACAAGTGTTAATTGGCTCAATTATAGTTTTAGCTGTTTATATTGACGTACTAAGAAGAGATATTGGAACAAGAAAATAATTTACACGCATTAGTTGTTTTAATCTTATTTAGAACTGTTCTTATTAACAGTTGAATTTTTTTTAAAATTTCGATTAAATTTGATTTTAAAAAAACAACTAAGGGGAAATATATGAAAAACTTAACAAAATTAATTAGTATAATTATTACTTCTGTTTTTCTATTAGCAAGTTTTTCAACAGGGGCATTTGCTGGAAAAAAAATATTATTCAGCATTAAAGGACCTGGATCAGGTAATCCTTTTTGGGCATCTGTAGAAAAAGGAGCTAAGGAAGAAGCAGCAAAATTAGGTGTTGATTTAGTTTTGGTTGCACCACCGCAAGAAGGTGATGTACAAGCTCAGATTAACCAAGTAGAGGATCAACTTGCAAAAGGTGTTGATGCAATAGCTTTAGCGCCAGGAGATCCAAATGCTTTTGCTCCAATTGTAGATGATGCGATTAAAAGTGGTGTTCCAGTTGTATTCGTGGATACAAAAGGAATTAATGAAGGAGTAACTTTTATTGGAACGAACAACATGAATGGTGCAGAGTTAGCTGCTAAATTTATTTGTGACAAAACTCCAAAAGGTTCAGATGTAGCAATTTTAACTGGTATTGAATCTCAATCTACAGCTTTGCTTAGAAGAGACGGTGCAATTAAAGGTTTCAAAAATTGTGGTCTAAATATTGTAGCAACTCAAACTGCTGAGTGGGATACTGCAAAAGGGAGATCTGTAACGGAGTCAATCATCTTAAAAAATCCAAACATCAAAGCAATATTTGCATCAAACGATAATATGGGCTTAGGCGCTATGCAAGCTCTAAAAGATGCAGATATGAATAATGTTGTTGTTGTAGGTTTTGATGCTACTCCAGATGCAGCTACGAGTATCTTAAAAGGAGAAATGACTGCAACAATTGCACAGTTTTCTTACAACATGGGCGCATATGGAGTTAAATATGCTCTAGAATTAGCTAATGGTGGAAGTATTGATCCAAACATTGATACAGGAACACAATTAGTAACAAAAGAAAACGCTAACGATTTTAAATAATCGATAGATATATACTTTAAAAAAAGGGTGGAATTTAATTCCACCCTTTTTTTTTATGTAATATAATAATTTATGCTTATTAAGATAGATCCAGTTTTAAGCCCTGATTTACTTTTTCATTTAAGATCTATGGGTCATGGTGAAAAACTAATATTAGCTGATGCTAATTTTCCGGCAAATACCACTAATGAAAAAGTAATTAGATTAGATGGAGTAGGGATTAAAGAAGCAGCTTCAGCGATACTTTCAGTTTTTCCGCTTGATAGTTTTATTAATTCAAAGGGAGGGTCTCCAGCTTTAAGGATGGAAGTAGATGACAAACCTGAAGAGTTAACTGAAACTCATAAAGAATTTATTGATATTGTAAAAAAAGTCTCTGGCGAAAATTGGAATGTAGGATCAATTTCAAGACAAGAATTTTATGAAGAGGCCAAGAAAGCTTATTGTATAGTTACCACAACAGATGCAAGACCGTTTGGTTGTTTTATACTTACCAAAGGAGTCATTTTACCTGACGGAAACGTTTGGACTTAAAAAATGAAAACCATATCAGTATTTGGTGTATTCGTAGCAGACCTTTGCTTTATAGCTAATACGATCCCTGAAAAAGGTCAAACAATTCTAGGTTCACATCACATTGTTGGACCAGGTGGAAAAGGATCAAATCAAGCAATAGCTGCAGCTAAATTAAACGGGAAAGTAAATTTTATAACAAAAATAGGTAATGACAAAAATGGTGAGATGGCTTTAAATTTATACAATTCATTGGGCATGGATATTGCTTCTATTATTCAAGATAAAAATCACTCAACTGGAGTTGCAGGAATAATGGTCAATGAAAAAACAGGAGACAACGCAATAAATATTATACCAGGTGCTGCTGGAACACTAACCAATGATGATATTGAAAAAAATTTAAATTTTATTGCAAATACAGATATATTTTTAACACAACTGGAAACACCATATGATGTTACGAAATATGCATTGAAGAAAGCTAAAGAAAATAAATTAATTACAATATTAAATCCAGCACCTGCATGTAAGATTAATGATGATGATTTTAAATTAATTGATTTTTTTACACCCAATGAAACTGAGGCTGAATTTTATTTAAATAAAAAAATTGAAACTGAAAAAGATATAAAAATTGCCTCAGAGGAGTTTTTAAAAAAAGGTATAAAAAACATAGTTATAACTTTAGGTGAAAAAGGATGTTATTTTGCAAATGATAAAGAAAATTTTTTCATTAATGCATTTAAACTTAAAGAACCAGTCGTTGATACTACTGGTGCAGGAGATGCTTTCAACGGTGCTTTAGCTGTTGGGTTATCAAAAGATTTAGATATTAAAGAAGTACTCACTTTTGCGAATAAGGTAGGAGCAATTTCAACTACAAAACAAGGTGCAGCAGCCTCAATGCCATCAATGGAAGATTTGAATAATTATTAATACTATTTCCAAAAATGAAAACAGAATATTTTGATCTTAAAAATAAAAGAGCTTTAGTTTCTGGTGGAGCTTCGGGTATAGGATCATCAATTGTCGAACACCTTTGTGAGCAAGGAGCTGAAGTTTATTTTTTTGATATAAATAAAAATGAAGCAAAAAAAAC
Organism: uncultured Pelagibacteraceae bacterium; assembly: GCA_902609235.1. GTDB lineage: Bacteria > Pseudomonadota > Alphaproteobacteria > Pelagibacterales > Pelagibacteraceae > Pelagibacter. Next base: position 5,368 of record CACLRF010000007.1, on the reverse strand, counting down.
TATAAACAAAATTAAAAAGAAAAAATATAAAACACCTTCATTTGTAGAATGTAATATTAAAAATATTAAACAATACAAATCATCAATTTTAAAGATTATAAATAAACAGGGTCCTATTGATATTTTAGTTAATAACGCTTCTAACGACCAAAGACATAGTTTAGAGAAAATTACAGAAAAATATTGGGATGATAGAATGGCGATTAATTTAAAGCATTATTTGTTTGCAATACAAGCAGTTAAAAAAAGTATGATAAAAAAAAAAGGTGGATCAATAATTAATTTAGGGTCAGTTAGTTGGGTTAGAGGTGCAGTTATGTTTCCAGCTTATAGCACTGCAAAGGCTGGTATTCACGGTTTAACAAGATCTTTGGCGAGGGATTTGGGAAAATACAATATAAGAATTAATTCAATTTCCCCTGGTTCTATTGCTACCGAAAGACAATCGAAGTTATGGCTTAACCCAAAATTTAAAAAGGAAATATTGAAAAACCAGGCTTTAAAAAAACAACTCTTACCTGAGGATGTTTCAAAAATAGTCTTATATTTAGCATCCGATGTTTCTTCAGGTTCAACAAAACAGAATTTTGTTGTAGATGCAGGCTTAATATAAAAATTTATTCAATAATATTAAAATCAGATTTATATTTATCTTTAATTGATAAACCTAAACCTGGAATATTATCGTCTAAATTAATATAACCATCTTTTGGCGCAGGATCTCCATTAAAGATATAATAAAAAAGTTCATTTCCTATTTCAACATCATTTACTGGAAAAAATTCAGAAATAGGACAATTAAAATTAGACATCGTTAAATGATAATTATGCATTTGACCTGCGTGAGGAATAACGGGTATCTGATAAGCTTCGGCTAGTGCATTAATTTTTTGTGCAATAGTAAACCCACCAACTCTATTATTGTCATATTGGATATAGCTTACAGCTTTTAAGTCTAACAATTGTTTAAAACCAAATAAATTAAATTCATGCTCACCACCAGAAATGGGTATCATGTTCATATTATTTAATTCAGCATATCCATAGATATCATCTGCAACAACTGGTTCCTCTAGCCATCTTGGATTAAACTTCATAAGTTTAGGAATTATTCTTTTTGTGTAATCTAAATTCCATCCCATGTAACATTCCATCATGAGATCAGTATTTTCGCCAATTACCTCTCTTACTGCAGCAGCAAGTTCTATATTTTTTTTTATACCATCAGGCCCATCTTTAGGACCCCAGCCAAACCTCATTTTAAACATTTTGAAACCTTGTTTAACGTAACTTTCAGCCTCTTTTTGAAGATCTTTAATTGGTTGACTGTAAAGTTTAGAGGCATAAACAGGAATTTTTTCTTTAGTTCTTCCACCTAATAATTTGAAAACAGGTTTTTTAGTAATTTTTCCCATAATATCCCACAGTGCAATATCGATTGCAGAAATTGCAACCATACCAACTCCTCTTCGCCCCCAAGCATGAGTTCTTCTATACATTTTTTCCCAAAGATAAGCATAATCAAAAGGATCTTCCCCAATTACCAAAGGTTTTAAATATGTATCAATGATTTTTTTAGTAACTTGTGGTGCTAATGCTGCATTACCAATCCCAATTATTCCATCATCAGTTTCAATTTCACAAATTAACCATTCATGAAATCTAAAAGATCCCATAGCATCTGATTTTTCAAAAAGAATATCGGAAGCATTTGTACAAAAATTATTTTGAGGAGGAACAGTTTTACCATTCCACTGATAAACTTTAGTTTTAATATTTTTAATTTTAGTCATTATTTATTTTTATTTTCAGCCATTGTTAATGCAATTTTGAATGAATTCAAAGTAGGTTCTAAGTTTGCTTTATTTTGACCAGCTATATCAAAGGCTGTACCATGTGCAGGAGTGGTTATTGGTATAGGCAAACCTCCTTGGACAGTTACTCCTCTATCAAATCCAAACGCCTTTAGACCTGATTGCAAGGCATCATGATACATTCCAACAATACAATCATGATTTTTATTTTTATAAGCTGTAATAAATGATGTGTCACAAGGTAAAGGACCATCAGCATTTATTCCAAGTTTTTTTGCGTCCTCAATTGCTGGGATAATTTCATTTTTTTCTTCAGTTCCAAATTCAGCATGTGGATTTAGAGCCTGAACTGCAACTCTAGGATTTTTTATTCCATTTAATTTCATAGCTTCATCAATAAGTTTTATAGGTAGTAGAATTCTACCTCTTTTAATTTGGCTAGGAACATCTTTAATTGGAATATGCGATGTAACTCTTGCTGTCCAAAAGTTATCAATGACGTTGAATTCACAAAAGAAATCTTTCACTTTTAATTTTTCAGCCATCAAATGAAGTTCATCTGAATGTTTGTTCCCTCCTAAAACTAAACTTGTTTTATTAAACGGACCAAAGTTTATTGCGTGAATTTTATTTTCTTTCGCAAGTTCAAGCGCAAGGTTCAATGCAGATAATACACTTTCTCCTGATTCTTTTGAACATTCTGATAAATTATATTGAAGATTTTTGCCTTGAGAAATATCTAAAAAAAACTTATTGTACTTGTCAAAATTGATTTTTTCGAAACTATCAACAAAATTTAATTTAGTTGATTTGCCAGAAATCTTATTTCCGCTTTCTAAAATATTTTTTTCACCAATTACAACTAGATTTGCTTTTTTTGTAATATCTTCTTTTAGTAATTTAGATATTAGTTCTGGGCCGATACCAGAAGGATCACCTAGAAGGACAGCAATAATAATTTTTTTTTGAGACATTTTTTTCTTTACGGTTTGTATCAGTCTATGTTTATATCTTCATTTATAAATTAACTAAAGAGGGAAATAATGAAAAAAAGCTTTAAACTATTTTTAGCAGCTGCTTTTTTAGTAACAGAATTTTTTGTTGTAGCTCTTCCATTAATGATCACTTCAGCTAAAGCTGATGGTCATCCGATTCAAGCAATTACTCATGCTGGTTTTGGTGGTGGAACTGACGTTACTACTAGAATGATGTTATTAAGAGCAAGAAGAGTCCTTAAGCAGGATATGCAATTAGTAAACAAAAAAGGTGGTGGAGGAGCAACATCTATGGATTACATGATGTCTTTACCAGCTGATGGGAATCACACTTTAACTTGGACTACAGGTCATGCTGTATCAATGGCTTTAGGTAAAACCAAAGTTAAGTTAAGTGATATGCAACCACTTGCTAGAGGAACTGATGATCCTCAATTGTTTGTTGTTAATTGTAAAGCAGACATTAAAGATGCTAAAAAGTTTATTAGCACACAAAAATCAAAATCACTAAAATACGGAACTACTCATACTGGTGGTATTGATGATGTTAGTGCAATCGCATTTACAAAAAAAGGTGGATTAAAAGACCCAACTATTGTTGCATACAAAGGTGTTGCACCAATTAAAACTAACCTTATCAAAGGAGATATTGATGTGGGTGTTTTAAACTTAGGTGAAGCATTAACTGAAATTAATGAAGGTAAACTTTGTGTATCAGTTGTATTGGCAAATGAAAGAATGGCTAAAATTGGAGATTCTCCAACAGCTAAAGAATTAGGAATACCTGTTTCCTTATCTACTGTTAGAGGATTTGTAACTAAAAAAGGTGCTCCAGCAGACAGAGTAAAACAATTAGAAGCTGGTATGATGAAAGCTATGAGCCACAACTACTACAAAAATTTCTTAACAGAAATTGGTCTTGATGAGACAAGTGTAGTTGGTGCTGACGAGTGGGGTAAGCAAATGGAAGAAATGCTTACAGAAATGACTGCTCAGCTTAAAGCTTTAGGTTACATTAACTAATCTAATTAAAAGTACATTTGATATGAAAAATGTACAAAAATTAAAAAGGGCAAACAAAAGTTTGCCCTTTTTTTTTAAAGATGAATTTAAGGTTTCATTTGTAATTATTTTTGTATCGTTAATCTTATTACTCACAACTTTTACGTTTGATATAGTTCCTCCAATTTTAAATAGAGGAATTCAGCCAGCAACATTTCCAAAAGCATTATTAATTTTAATAATTGCTATGACATTAATTGTCTATTATTCAGCAACTAAAAATCCTTGGAAAATTGAAAAAAATTACCTAGATCATTTTTCTTAACATTGTTTAGTTTTATTTTGTTTGTAATAGTTTCCAAAACTTTAGATTTCTTTTTAGCCATATCAGCCCTATCAATTTTTGTAGGTTATTATTGGGGTGAAAAAAGATTATTTTATTTATTATTGGTTGGAATTATTTTTCCAATCATTGTTTTTGTTTTTTTTGAGACAATTTTAGGTTTAAGATTTCCCCCAGGAATAATTACCAACATTTACTATAGCTAGATGGATAATTTTCTTTTAATGTTGGCACCACTTTTTAGTTCTAAACTATTGTTAATTTTATTTTTTGGAACTTTATTTGGATTGATATTAGGAGTGTTACCTGGGTTAGGACCAACAACAGGAGGAGCATTGATCTTACCTTTTACAATGACTCTAGATCCACTATCTGCAATTGTTTTATTAACTTCCATCTATTGTGCAGGAACTTATGGCGGCGCAATAACAGCTGTACTTATAAATACCCCCGGAACGCCAGCAGCAGCGGCAACTTGTTTAGATGGTTATCCTTTAGCACAAAAAGGCGAAGCTGGAAGAGCTTTAGGTATGGCAACAGTATCAAGTACCGTTGGAGGTATCTTTAGTGTTGTTATATTAGTTTTCTTTGCTCCTATGTTAGCCCAACTTGCTTATGAATTTGGTCAACCAGAATACTTTGCCTTAGCAATATTTGGTTTAACAATGTTGGCTTCAATAGGTGAGGGTAGTCCAATTAAAAATTTAATCGCAGGTGCATTTGGAATATTGATTTCTACAGTTGGAAAAGATTTTATGACTTCAATTGATCGGTTTACTTTTGGAATCAATGAATTAACTGAAGGAATAGGATTTATACCAGTAGTGGTTGGACTTTTTGCAATGAGTGAAATGTTAACCCAATCGACTTTGATAAATCAAATTTTTAATAGGATTGCTTTAAAAGCAATTAAGTTACCAAGTAAAGATGATTATAAAAAGACATGGAAAACAATATTACGATCTAGTGGGATTGGATCATTTATTGGAGTACTGCCTGCAGAAGGTGGAACAGTTGCATCTTTAATTGGTTATTCTGAGGCTAAGAGATTTTCAAAAAATCCAGAAGAATTTGGTAAAGGATCAATAGAAGGAATTGCAGGAGCAGAAGCGGCAAATAATGCAGCAACAGGTGGCGCAATGGTTCCAACTTTAGCTCTAGGTATTCCTGGTAGTGCAACAACAGCGGTTATACTTACAGGATTGATTATTCAT
>CACLRF010000006.1 GCA_902609235.1 uncultured Pelagibacteraceae bacterium | reverse complement strand
AGATATTTATTCATCATAAATTTTGTCCTATTTAGAAATCAAAATTGTTCTTTAATGTTAATAAAATATTCAAATAAATAACAATTTTACTTATTCCTCTTATTCAATTATAAATATTAGCATAAACACTCATGAAATTCATTAATGCCCTCGTGGTGAAATTGGTAGACACAAAGGACTTAAAAAACATAGGGTAGAGATATTTTATAGTCTCATACTGTCTCAGACAGTCTTAAATCCCATTAAATCCTAAAATTTAAAAAAACTTTAATTATTTTTATTGGAAAATATGAATAATAAATTCTACCAAACTAGAAACTAACTAGAAACTAGAGAGATGAAATAATATAGTTTTAATAATGAAAAAACTTTTAGGGATAGTGGTTCTTGGTTTATTGTGGATTATTCCAGTATCAGCTGATGAAAGATTTATTCCTTTAGAGCTTTTTACTGGTGGTGAAATAAGAAAAGATACAGAAATTAAATTTACAAATGCTAATTTGGTATTTGGAGAAAAGAAAAGAAAAAAAATTGTTGGACCTGATAATTGGAAAAATCCTCAAACTGGAAAAACAATAAAGGTTTATAAAAGAACAAGAAAAGGTCAAAGTGGATTAAAAACACAGTTATTTACAGTCACTAACGATGGACAGTGTATAGGGAGAGTTTGGGATAGTAGACGTGGAGGAAGAATAATAGAAAATGGATGTAAATTTCCCTTAGGGATCTGGAAAGAAGGCGAGACTAGATCATTTAAAGGTTCTTCTGGTGGCAAGCCAAGAAAAATAGAATTGACTATTTTAAAATTAGGAAAGAATCAGAAAGATAAAATAAAATTTAATTGGAAACTTTATGATGGAAGTGGAAAATTAATGGATGACAATGATTATACTTTCGCCCCTGGAAAAGCTATGACTAAGCTAAATGATAAAAAATTATAATTAACCCTGATATAGTTTACTTTAAGTTTAATCAAACAAATGGAATAAGTCCAAAATGAATAATTTGAAAAAACTTTTGGGGATTTTGGTTTTGGATTATAGGATTTTATAGGATAACTAGAAACAGACTAGTAACCAGGGAGATAAAATAAAAAAAATTTACTTATTAACCTTGTTCAATTATAAATATTAGCATAAATACTCATGAAATTCATTAATGCCCTCGTGGTGAAATTGGTAGACACAAAGGACTTAAAATCCTTGCCGCTTGCGGAGTGCCAGTTCGAGTCTGGCCGAGGGCACCACTAAATGCATCAAACACAAATAATATCTGATAAAAATAAAAAATCATTAAAGATAAAAAATCTAATCACAAAAATTATTAAAAATAATCAATTTAAAAAAGGTCATCTAATTATTGTTATTGGTGGAGATGGTTTTATGCTTCAAACTTTAAAGAAAAACAAAAATTCTAAAAAGCAATTTTATGGAATTAACTCAGGAAATTATGGTTTTTTAATGAATAAATTTTCATCAAAAAATATCATTAAAAATTTATCAAGAGCTAACATGATTTCTATTTCTCCATTAGAAATGATTGTAAAAAATAAAAAAAACCAGTTAAAAAAATCATTAGCTATTAATGAAGTTTCAGTATTAAGACAAAGTAGACAAGCTGCGTCAGTATCAATAAAACATGGCTCAAAACAAGTTATTAGAAATTTAGTTTCTGATGGAGTACTAGTCTCAACACCTGCTGGAAGTACTGCTTATAACCTTTCAGTACACGGACCTATTTTAAGTTTAAATTCAAAAAAATTATCTATAGCCCCAATAAGTCCATTTAGACCAAGAAGATGGAAAGGTAAAATAGTCAATGACAGATCAAAAATAATTATTACCAATTTAAATCCATCCAAAAGACCTATTAGTGCTGTTGCTGATAATATAGAAGTAAGAAATGCCAAAACTATTGTTATTAGAACAAATAGTAAAATTAAGTTTAATCTTTTGTATGATAAAAATAGAAGTTTACAAAAAAAAATTAAGATTGAGCAAATAAGAAATGAAACTAATTAATCTATTGTAAAAAGGTATATTTACATACTTATTAAATCTTATTTTCTTGCTTAGTTAAAAAATAGAATAAATTTATGAGATTTACATTCTGAATTAATTGTTATTATTAACTAAAAATTGAGCTGCTATTTCAGAAGATTTGGAAATATTTGATAAAAAATTTTTCTTAAAAATATCAATTTTGTGATTATCAAATTTATAATTTTTGATTGTATTTTCACAAATAAAATTTAGTTTGTTAATATCTTTAATTGGAACGGATAAGGCAATTTCTTTTTTAAATTTATTTTCAAATGTTGAGCTACTTATAGACTGATAATTTTTATTATGAATTTTCTCTTTATAATCTACAAATATTACAGGTCTATAAAAAGCAAAAGAGTACTCGATTGATATAGCTGAATTATCTGTAATTAATAATGAGGCCTTTTCCATTGCTTGGACATTTGAAGGGCTTACATCAAGAATAAAATTTTTATTAATCCTAAATTTATTTAGAATATTATCATATTGTTTTTTATTTCTTTTTATTATTTCTGGATGGGGTCGAAAAATGACATTAAAACCAGAGCTTAATAAATTACTAATTATTGTTTCTGCGTGCTTATTAAATAAACTGTCTTCGTCATAATTCCAACTTGGAGCAAATAAAATACAATTTTTATCAGCTATTAATTTATTAGAATTTTTTATAAGATAATCTAAATAAAAGTAACCAGTTTCGTAAATGTCTTTCTTTTTTAAATTATTAATAATTTCATTTTTTTTTATTTCTTCAGTTTGAAATGCTCCAACAGAAAATATTATATCATAATTATCAAATGCTTTAGGAGTATAAATTTTATGTGTACTGTGCATACAATGAAAAAAATAAACATATTTCTCGCAAAACAAAGATTTTTTTAGATTGTTCCCTAAATCTGTCATAGTCATAATCATATATTTACAGCTTAAAAAATTGAAAATTAGTGTTCTAAAAAATCCTTTGCCAATATAATAGACGTCATAATTATTTTTTTTAAAATCAAAATATTCATATATATCTGAAGTGATTAATGATGTTACATAAGGTTTCTTATTTAGATTGTTAAGTAAATCTATGTAATTAAGTTTATAATTATGAGACTCTGAAAAAAAAACAAAATCTCTTTTTTTTTTAAATTGAAAAGACAAAAATTTAAAACAAGAGCCTAACATAATAACAAAACTTTTTATTTTTTGTGTTAGCATTAATAGAATATTTAATAATTATGTTTCTTGCAGCCCTTTTATAAGATATTTCTTATCTAAACCACAATCCTTATATCCCCTTTTAACTATATTTAAATATCTTTCAGTTGGAAATTTGAATGGTGTTTTTTTTACCATTATATACGTCATTACTTTTTTGTCATAATAATAAAAGTAATATTTTTTATAAAGAATTGGAAAATCCTCATATACATCTAATTTTTTTTCATCACTTTTTGAAATTTCAAATAATCCACCGGGAACGATTGAATTTTTTTTTGGCTCAATATCTGCTGCACGATATTTACTTCTAAATGTTAATTTGAAGTTTTTTAAATTTATCTTTTTAATAAACACACTATCTTTACATCGTCTTTTCATTTGAAAATGATGAAGATTACTACCATAAGCAAAATAAAGCATTTAACGATCTACTACTTCAATTTTTTTTTCATTAACAAATTTTAATATCTGTGAATTACAATTATCAATTTTCGATTGATCTTCTGATCTTATAACAATTGAAACTCCTAATTTCCCTGCTTGAAAGAAAGGATAGCTTCCAATTTCAACATCTTGATTATTATTTTGAATTTTTGTCAAATAGTCTGCAATTTCACTTTCAACTGTTCTCAGGCTTATAGTTAAACTTAAAATTGGCTCTCCTCCAACAATTCTATTAGTTAACCCACCAAGCATAGATTTTAAAATTGATGGAACTCCTGGTAAACAAAATACATTTTCAACATTAAATCCTGGAGCACCACTAGTAGGATTTAAAATTAACTTTGCATTTTCTGGCATCCAAACCATTTTTTGCCTACCTTCATTAAATTCACCTGGTTTGTAATAACTCTCTAGAATTTTATATGCCTCTTTATGTATTTCATATTTTAAACCAAATGCTTTTGAAACAGATTCAGCAGTAATATCATCATGAGTTGGGCCAATACCTCCTGTTGTAAAAACATAATCATAAGATGTCTTTAATAATTTAATTGTATCAATTATTGTCTTTTCAATATCAGGGATGACTCTAACCTCTCCAACTTTAACTCCAATTAAATTGAGCCAAGTTGCCAAAGTTGATGTGTTTGTGTCTTGTGTTCTGCCTGATAAAATTTCATTACCTATAATTAATATTGCAGCATTAACTTTTGTGTTTTTTATCATTTTGAATGTATAATTTATGGATGGAATTTAACAAGTCTTTGGTAAAAGGTAAATTAATCAAAAGATACAAACGTTTCTTTACAGACGTTAAATTAAAAGGAAAAATTGTTACTGCTCACTGTCCAAATACAGGGTCAATGAAAGGATTATTAGATGGGGGTAATGAGGTTTATTTAACATCAAATAATGATCCCAAAAAAAAACTTAAATATGGACTAGAAATTATAAGTGCAAGGAGTAATTTAGTAGGTGTAAATACTCATTTGGCAAATAAAATAACCCAACATGGTCTTCAAAATAATCTTATAAAAGAACTTAAAGATAATAATTCTATTAAACCCGAGGTATTTTTTAACAAAGAAACTAGATTTGATTTTTTACTTGAAAAAAAAAAACAAAAATCGTTTCTAGAGGTTAAAAATGTTACTTTATTTAGAAACAAAAATACTGCAGAATTTCCAGATGCAGTCACAGAACGTGGATCAAAACATTTACTCACTCTTATAGAAGCTACAAAAAAAGGTTACGGTGCTTTTTTGTTATTTTTAGTACAGATTCAAAATATGGAATTTTTCAAAATAGCCAAGGATATCGATCAAGAATATTACAAAAACTATTTACTTGCTAAAAAAGCTGGTGTAAATTTTTTAGCCTACAGGACAAAAATTTCTATTAATGAAATAAAAATTGAAAAAAAAATTAAAATAATTGAGTAAAAAAATTTTAATTCGAAAATATTGAATAAATATTAATTTTGATTAAGGTAAATTATAAAGTATGCTATATAAAATATTATCAACTCAAATTAAATATTATTTAAACAATGGAAATTAAATTTATTCAAAAAAAACCATTTTATATATTCACTATAGAAAACTTTCTTGATGACTCAGAATATCAAATGATTGAAAAAAATTTTCCGGATGATAAAATTGATAAAACTAAAACTGTAGTTGGATTTAAAAAAAGTTTTGATAGCCGAGATGATGTATTTAAATCTCTCGATGAAAATAAAAATTTAGCAATAGAAATTTTAGAAAAAAAATTTGACGAAAAATTTTGCACTGACTTAATTAAAAAATTAAAAAAAGAATTAATATTTTCAAGGCTTAATAATTTGACTGATTTAACTAATTTAAAAAATCTTTACTCAATTATAAGAAAACCTAAAATTGTGCGTAAAGAAATTAAAAAAAATTTTGTACAAAAGTTTTTATACTCACATTTTCAAAGAGTTTTTGAATTCTCTTATATGCATAAAGGAGCTTATCTTCTTCCGCATACAGACCAAGAATCTAAACTTATTTCTTTAATGTTATACTTTCCCTCAAAAAATCTTGAAAATGAAAATATAGGAACAACTTTTTATAAATCAAAGTCTAAAAACTTTTCTAATCAAAGTTTTAATACTTTTAAAAACGATAATAATTTATCTTTAGAAGAAAATTTTGAAGAAACAATAACAATTCCTTTTAAAAAAAAAGATTTATTTTGTTTTATTAAATCTGACGTATCCTGGCACGCAGTAAAAAAATTAGAAATTCCTGAAAATGAAGTAAGAAAATCAGTTAATTTATTTCTTAAAATCTAGTGATGAGTAATAATGAGAAAATCATTAACCGTTCCTGCAACGGTAACACAAAAAGATATCTTAATAGTATTAATCGTGGATATAAAGATTGTAAACTTGATTATAAATATTTAAAAAAACATTGTTGACTAGATGATATCTGGTAAATAGAACTCTCTATATATGGATACTAATTTTTTTAATTTTACTGAGAATTTAAAATCACATAAAAATATTAATTTTTTTAGCTATACTGGCTGGAGTGGTTTGCAGGTTGTAAAATTACTAATACCTAAATCAAAAAAAATAACAAATTCACAGTTGGATGAAATTTTCCCACATTTAGTCAATAAAGAAAAAATTTTTATTAGTACTGAAAATAATATTGAATTCAAATCTGATGATATAGATAAAACTTTGAACAATTTGGATGCAGTGGATATAGTTTCTAAGAATATAAAATATGAATTCTACTCTTTGAAAGATGCTTTTATATTCATGATAAGCTCAAGCAAATCAGATGCACCACATGGAAAGTCTATTTATTTTAATTTTAAAAAAGATCTTGAAGCAAGAAATCTTTGGGGTGGACAAATTATTTCAAGACCTTATGAAGGTAAGGAATTAACAGTAGTTTTATTTGATTTAAAACCTGGATTTAAATTTGAGGATAAAGGTCATGCTAACGAACAAATTACTTGGTTAACTGAAGGTGAAATGGATTTTTATTCTAATGATAAAAAAAAATTACTTAAAACCGATATTGGTGTCAGTATTGGCCCCAATCATTTACATGGTGGTGTTTCTGGTGGTGCATTAGGTTTTGATGCTTTTTACCCTAAAAGAAATGAAGATAAGTATAAAACAAATACGAATAAATGATTGTAGCAATTTTAGTAGGTAGAGGAGGAAGTGTGGGTGTACCAAAAAAAAATATACACCCTATGTTAAACAGGCCTTTGATGTCGTATCCAATTTTAGCTGCTCAAAACTCAAAATTTGTAGATGAAGTATATCTCTCAACAGACTCAGAGGAAATAATTTCTGTAGGTAAAGAATATGGAACAAAAATAATTAATAGGCCACCCGAATTAGCGACAAATGATGCTTTGATAGATGATGCATTTGTTCATGCTTATAACCATATAAAGAGTAAAACCAAAAAAGAAATAGAATTCGTAGTTATACTTTTATGCAATGCAGTATCTATTTTGCCTGAGACAATAGATAAGGGAATAAATATTTTAAGAGAAAAAAAAGAATTTGACTCTGCAATAACAGTTTCTAGTTTTAATATGTTTTCACCGATTAGAGCAAGAAAAATTGATAAGGATGGATCTTTAATTCCTTTTGTTCCTTTTGAAAATTTTAATTTTAAGATTGATTCGAATAGACAAAAACAGGATACAGTTTATTTTCATGATTGTGGTGGTTCAATTGTGAGACCTAAATGTTTAGAAAATATTGAAGAAGGTCTTCTCCCACAAAAATGGATGGGAAAAAAAATTTACCCACTCGTTCAAGAGGGAGTTTTAGATGTTGATTATCCTTATGAACTTCCCATAGCTGAGAATTGGCTAAAAACAAACGGTTTTACTGAAGAAAAATTACCTTACAAATTAAAAATTAAAAAATAAATTTATTGAACACTGGGTGTACACTAAATTAATTTTCATTCATTTAAAAAGCTTGATATTCCTATCAACTAAGTAAGGAAATTGGTTTTTATTAATATTAAAATCTAATTGAATTATTTTTAATATTATAATAATTTTCATATGTACTGAATCGTGATGGGGAATAATGTGAAAATCATTAACTGTTCCTGCAACGGTAAAACAAAAGTGTTAAGTCCGAGTGCCATCCAGTATAGTCCGCTGTTGAATGAAGGCCAGGAAAAGTCTAGTTCTACAATTTAAAATTAACATCGGCAATAATTAAAATAGTTCCTTATTTGGAACTTAGTAAGGGGTATTGTATGGTGTTAAGAAAATTATTATTTTTATATTATATTTTATTTTCAACCTCAGTGTTTTCTCAAGATATACCTATAATTGTAATTGCGCCCAGCAAAAAACCACAATCTATTTCAACGGTCGGAACTTCAGTATCTATTCTTGATGAAAATTTTTTTAAAAATTCAAAAGAAATATTTTTAGGAGATGTGTTATCAAAGAATAGTACAAGTACTAATTTTTTTCAAAGTGGTGGTCATGGTACATCATCAGCAATTCAACTTAGAGGTTTGCCTAAACGATATTCTACTGTTTATATTGATGGAGTGAAAATGTCAGATCCATCAAGCGTTTCTAACGATTTTGATTTTAATCATATACTTACTAGTCAAATCTCTAGAGTTGAAATTTTGAAAGGCAATCAAAGTTCAGTTTATGGAAGCGGAGCAATTGGAGGTACTATAAATATATTTACTAAAAAACCTGAGAAAGGATTTCATAGAGATTTTCATTACAACACTGGATCTAATGGATTGCAAAATCTAGCTGGATCATTTTCAGGAGCCAATGAAAAAAGGAGTTTTTATATTGGTTTAGAGAGATTTCATACTGATGGAATTTCTGCAATGATGCATAACGATGAAAAGGATAGATATAGAAATAATTCAATAGTTGCGAAATATGATTATAAATTTACAGAAAAATTAAAAATCAAAAATAATCTTAGATTTGCTGACACATATCTTCAATATGATAAAGAAATTGATACTTCTTCCGCAACTCATGATGAAGAAGTTGATGGAACAGAAGCTTCCTACAATATGAGTATGATTTATAATTTAAATGATAAATTTACTAATAATTTTACACTTGCAAACACATATATAAAAAGAAATTATGGGGCTACTAAAAATAGTGGCAATCCAATTCAAGATAATTATTATGGAGATCGATATGCTTTATCATATTTTGGAAATTATAATATCAATCTAGATAATAGTATTATTTTTGGATTTGAGAGAGAAGATGATAAAATAGGATACAATAAAGATTTATCCGGACAGGAAGATAAGCATAATCACGTTACTTCAAAATTTTTTGACATACAAAGTAGAATTACAAACAATATATACTTCACTTTTGGATCTAGATTTGATGAACATTCAGTAGCTGGAAATGAGGATTCACACAGAACGACTCTTGCTTATTTATTTGATGATAAAAGTTTAAAGATTAAAAGTTCTTATGGAACTGGATTTAGATTCCCTTCTTTGTACGAAATGTATTTTGTTTATGCAGCTAATTCAAAATCTCTTGGAAATGTTAAAGCTGAAAACAGTAAAAGTTTTGATATAGGTTTTGAAAAATTTATTTCTAACCTAAATATAAATCTTGAAGTTACATATTTTAATTTAAAATATGATGATGTATTAGAAGGATGGAAAACTGGAAATAGCTCAGGATCAGCGTATACCACCCAAAATATGCCAGGTACTGTAAAATCTCAAGGTTTAGAATTAATTTCCAAGTGGATTGCAAATGATTTTGTAAATTTTGGATTAAATTACACTTATACATCAACTTACGATGGGGCAGAACAAGATGATCCTGATAAAAATTTAAGTTATACAAATTCACAAATGGTAAGAGTGCCAAGACATTTAATAAATATTACAACTAATTTTTCATTACCAAATTATAAAAATATTGATTTTTTCCTAAATACTAAATGGTCTGATATGGCGAGAGACTATGGAAATGGAAATAGAACATTTAATGACGAAAGAACTGATGATTATCTTGTAAATGACTTAACAGTTAATTATGAAATTTTAGATACATATAATTTGAATTTTAAAATAACAAATTTATTCGATGAAAAATATGAAACTGCTAGAGATTATTCTCAGTTGGGTAGGTCTTTCAATATTGGTTTAAATAGATCCTTCTAATTTAATAATTACTTTTCATTATTAGAAATACTATTATAGTTAGGATAATGAATTATTTAAAAATTTCACTAGGAATATTTTTTGCATTAGCCGCTAGTAGATTTATACCCCACCCGCCGAATTTTACCAGTTTGTTGGCGTTAAGTTTTTATGTGCCTGCAATACTTGGTTTAAAATTTTTACCAGTATTAATTTTAAGTTTTGTTATTACTGACATGTTTATAGGTATGCATGGATTAGCTTTTTTTACTTGGGGTAGTGTGATTTTTATAGGCTTAGTCTCAAGATTTTTTCTCAAGAATTCAAAAAAAAGAATTTTGGGTTGTTTGCTAGGAGTGTTTATTTTTTTTATAATAACAAATTTTGGTGTTTGGTCTCTTGGATCTTATGGTTATACATTAAATGGTTTAATAGCTTGTTATACACTAGCATTACCCTTCTTAGGAAATTCTCTTATTTCGGCAATAATTTTTTCAAGTATAATTGAAATTTTAATCAAAAGGAAAATGTATATTAAACAACTTTTTAGTCGTGTAAGTCTGAGGCAGTAGCAGTTGGTCTGTAATTGCTATCAAATTCTTTTCCAAGTATTGCCATCATAGCTTTACCTTCATCATTATTCTGCTCTGCTATTTTTATTTCAGGCCATCTTTCTTCAGGAAATTTAGTATAAAAACTAAAAGTTTTAGCTAAGCCATGAATTTCATTAGCTGAAATTGAGGGCATTGTTAACAAACTTTCATTTGTAATTGAAGAAGTGCATATTAAATCATCTTTAATATAACCTTTTTGAACTGCAAGCTCTCTAAGTGGTGTACCGTGAAAAGGAGCAAAAATAAATGCCCCTGTAGCATCAACATTATTTGGTAATTTTCTAACAAAATTTATCGTATCAAATATTAAGTCTCTCGTCTCATCAGGCATACCAATAATGCTGTTTGCACAAGAATTATATTTGTGTTCTGCTGCTATTTCGAATGCTCTAATCTGAACATCGTCCTTTACATTTCTCTTAAGATAATTCCTTCTATAATCATAATTTCCATGTTCTATTCCAATATTCATCCTCAGCATATTCATTTCCTCTAATCCTGCTGCTCTATGCTCTGTGATTGTCTCTGCTCTAGTGTTCATCCAAAATGGAATTTTATAATCAGAGTATAATTCTTTTAGCTCATCAAATTCTTTATTTGACATTGCTAAGAATGTATCAACAACAAAATATATCAAGTTTGGATCATATTTTTTTACTAAGAAATCTAATTCTTTTTTTAGTCTACTAATACTTTTTTTTCTGTGGAACCTTCCACCTGTCTCAGCTTTATACTCAACGTTATTAGAGGGCGAATTACAAAAAGTACAAGTATAAGGACATCCTCTTTGCGTTTCCAGTCCAACTGCTCTCCAGATCTCACCTTGCATGGGTCTATACAAACTTCCTTTTTCAAATAAATCCCAATCTGGAATTGGCACAGTGTCTAGGTCTATTGGTGCTCTCATTCCATTTTTATAAATATTTCCCTCACCCTTAATTGTAAAATTTTTAATTTGATCAATTCTTTCACCTGAACTTAGAGCATTAGCCATTTCTACTACAGCTCCCTCACCTTCGCCTCTACATACATAATCAACTAAATCATTTTTTATTACCTTATCGGATGCATATGTTGCAAAAACTCCACCAAAAAGAGTTTTAAATTTTCTATCTTTTTCAGGTATAGAATTAAGTAAATTAATTGCTAAAAAGTAAGTACTTTCTAAAACTGATACCAATATCAAGTCTGGTTGAAAAGTTGAAATTTTTTTCTTAAAATCTTCTTCGATACCTGTTTTTGGCGGAATTCCCTTGCCTTGCCAAACTTTATCATCAAATTTTCTAACATTTCTATTTATAACTTTTTCAGCATTAGTATTTTTACCAATACCTTGTTCCTCAATATCAGCATCTAAATAGTAAGTGCAGTCAAAAAGATCTAAAGTATAACCTTCTCTTTTAAGGAGTGCAGTAAATATCCCAACTGATTGAGGCATAAGGGCGCTCATATGCAAATTTGGATAAAAAATTAATATTTTAAAATCTTTTTTTTTTCTTGGTGAAAATGGTGACTTAAGCATAATTAAATATTTAATACAAACCGCTTACAAAAGCAATTTAATAAAAAAGTCACATATACTAATCGTAATGAACTGCAAATATTAACTTTTCTATGCATAAACTGATGAAGATCTTATCTTATAACGAGAAGGAGTAATTGAAATTAGTTCGGATCTTTTTTTTGTAGATAAATAAAGTTTTAAAGTTTCATCCATTTCATAACGTCTAGGATTGTCCATAGGATATCCATCTAATCCTGAAACAAAAATTCTTTTTGCTTTACCACTATTAGCAATTGATAATGCATAAACTATCGTTAATGAATTAGGCGCTATTGACGAAGTTTTTCCAAAAGAAAATTTGCCTGTTTTCACTTCAAGTCCATAGTTAAATGTTCTTAATTTCTTAAATTTTTCTTTCTGATGAAGTGGTAGTCTATCTAGTGGTAAGGCAAGAGGTTGTGCAATTTTTTTAAAAATATTTATATCTGACATAATTCTTAATGTATGGCAGCACACTCTTAAATTAATTAACTGTTCATTAATAGTTTTTTGAGCGTTTAAAGCAATTACAAAAGGTTTTCTTTTTTTGATAAAATTTTCAATTGCCTTTGAATGTTTTTGAGAACTTGGTCCTGAACCAATTATTAAGACGTCGTTCCCTTTAATTAAACTAAATGGGCTCCAAGAACCCGAAGTTTTGCCTTGATACAGGTTGTTTCCAACTTCGATAAGATTTCTATTGAAATTTTTTCCATCACCTTTTTTTAAATTATCTATAGCAGATAAAATTTCCAACGGTTCTAATTTTAATTCATTTAGCATACTTTGAATAAAAGTTGGGTGTATTTTATATTGACCTGCCAAATAATAATATGGGTTAGCTCCCCATTTATATTTAGCTTTCATTGGATTAAATCTTTGTTCAATTAGTTTAAGTAGCAGAGAAATATCAGAATTTTTTTTCAAATATTTCGAAAATTGCAAAAGGGCAAATTCTGTCTGGATATTACCTGCTCCTCTTCCCATTCCTGTCACTGTGCTATCTATCCAATTAATTCCATTATTAAAAGCTGCTACTCCATTTATTAATGCTCTACTCATATTATCATGTGCATGAAAACCTATTTCTTTTTTCCAATTTTTTTTTATTACTTTGGAAATATGGACTATATCTTGAGGCTCCAAATTTCCTAAACTATCAGCAAAATAAAATACATCTAGTTTAGATTGTGCCACTAATTTTGTGATTTTTTCAATTTCTGAATCACTTATTTCAGAAATTTGCATAAGGTTTATAGCTGTAAGAATTTTTTTTTTATTTAATTCATTGCAGAGAGGAACAATTTTTGAAATTTCTTTTGCATGACATGCAAAACGAATAAAAGATATTTTCTTTTTTTTTGATAGTTCAAAAAAATTTTTATTAATTTCAGATTTTGAAAGATTATTAGAAAATATATCTTTTGCATTTATCATTATTCCGATCTTCAAATTTTTTGGAATATTTAATGTTTCTAAAAAAAATGGTGTTGTGTAAGCGCATGGTCCTAAATAGATATCTTTTTTAAAAAATCTAAAACCAAGTTCAACATATTCAACTTTTGCAGCTGACATTGCTTTTAAATATTCTTCTATAAGATCTTTTGAAAAGTCCCAATTATTGTAATAACCACCATCTCTCAGCGTACAGTCTAAAATTTTTAATTCATTTTTACTCATAATCAGGCTATAAGATAACTATAACTTATCAGATATTAGTTAGATTATTAAGTATCACAATTTACTTATAAATTAAAAAATTTTTATGAACAATTACTCTGAAAAATTTGAGAAAATGAGAATTGCAGGAAATTTAGCTGCAAGAACTCTGGATATGCTTACAGATCATATCAAAGAAGGTGTTACAACAGATTATATAGATAAATTAGGTTATGAATTTATTAGAGATAATGGAGGATATTCTGCACCGCTTTATTATAGAGGTTTTACAAAATCTTTATGCACATCTCTTAATCATGTTGTTTGTCATGGTATTCCATCTGATAGAATTCTAAGAGATGGTGATGCAATCAATGTAGATGTAACAGCTATTGTTGATGAACATTATGGAGATACTAGTAGAATGTTTCCAATTGGAAATACGTCAGTTAAATTAAAAAATCTTATAGATGCTACTCATGAATCTATGAATAGAGCAATTAAGATATTAAAGCCTGGTGTCAGATTGGGAGATATAGGATATGAAATTCAATCATTTGTTGAAAACAAAGGTTTTTCTGTTGTAAGAGATTTTTGTGGTCACGGCATTAGTACAACATTTCATGAGCCTCCTAATATCTTACATTATGGAAGTAAAAATTCAGGCATGGAATTAAAATCTGGAATGACGTTTACAATTGAACCTATGATTAATGCCGGCAAATATGATGTTAAGATGTTAAATGATGGTTGGACAGCTGTTACAAAAGATAAATCTTTATCTGCGCAATTTGAGCATACACTTGGAATTACTGAAAATGGTTATGAAATCTTTACAGAATCTGTTAAAGGTTATTCAAAGCCTCCATACTTATAATTAATGATTAAAAGATACTCGCGAAAAGAATTGACTGACATTTGGTCAGAGGAAAATAAATATAAAATTTGGCTAGATGTGGAAATTGCAGCTGCTGAGGCTATGGAAAAACTTGGCCAGATTCCAAAAGGAGTTGCTAAAGTTGTTAGAAAAAAAGCTAAAATTAATGTAAGTAGAATTCACAAAATAGAGTCTGAAGTTAAACATGACGTTATAGCTTTTTTAACTTCAATTACTGAAAAAACGGGAATAAAAGCAAGATATTTACACCAAGGAATGACCTCTTCAGATGTATTGGACACAAGTTTTAATATTCAAATGGTTCAATCAGGCAAAATTATCTTAAAAGACTTAGATCAAATTTTAAAAGTTCTTAAAAAACAAGCTAAGAAATATAAATTCACACCTTGCATGGGTAGAAGTCATGGTATTCATGCTGAACCTGTTACTTTCGGATTAAAATTAGCTTCATTTTATGAAGAGTTTAAAAGAAATAGAAAAAGATTGGTCGACGCTATCAATGAAGTATCTACTTGTGCTATATCAGGGGCTGTCGGAACTTTTGCAAATATTAACCCTAATGTTGAAAAACATGTTGCAAAAAAACTAGGCTTAAGGGTTGAGCCAATTTCAACTCAAGTGATACCAAGAGACAGACATGCTTTTTATTTTTCAGTATTAGGAATTATTGCTGGATCCATTGAAAGAGTTGCGGTCGAGATTAGACACTTGCAAAGAACTGAAATTTATGAATTACAAGAATTCTTTTCAAAAAAGCAAAAAGGTTCTTCCGCAATGCCTCATAAGAAAAATCCAATTTTAAGTGAAAACTTAACAGGACTAGCAAGAATGATTAGAAGTGCAACAATTCCTGCTTTAGAAAATATCGCTCTATGGCATGAAAGAGATATTTCTCATTCTAGTGTTGAAAGAAACATTGCACCAGACGCAAATATCACAACTGATTTTGCGTTGGTTAGATTAACAAACATTTTAGATAACATGATAGTTTATCCTAAAAAAATGTTAGAGAATTTAAATATCACCAAAGGATTAATTTTTTCACAAGAAATAATGCTTGAGTTAACAAAATCTGGATTAAGTAGAGAGCAATCATATAGAATGGTTCAAAATAATGCCAAAAAATGCTTTGCAGAAAACTTGAATTTATTTGATGTTATAAGTTCAGATAAGTTAATTATGAGCAAAATCACTCATAAAAAACTTAAATCTATATTTAGTTACGCAAAACACTTTAAAAATGTAAATTTCATCTTTAGAAGAGTTTTTAAAAAATGAAAAAAGGGAAAAAACTATACGAAGGTAAAGCTAAAATCATTTATGCAACAAATGATAAAAATTTAGTTATTCAATATTTTAAAGATGATGCTACTGCCTTTAACAACCAAAAAAAATCTACTATTGAAGGTAAAGGAGTTTTAAATAATAGAATTTCAGAACATATTCTTTCAAATCTTTCTCAAATTGGAATTAAAAATCATTTAGTAAAAAGACTTAATATGAGAGAACAAGTGATTATGTTAGTTGAGATTATTCCAATTGAGTTTATTGTTAGAAACGTAGCAACTGGATCTATTACGAAAAGATTAGGAATTGAAGACGGAACAGTTTTAAAGGAGCCATTGATTGAGTATTGTTTAAAGGATGACAAATTAGGGGATCCATTGATTTCAGAAGAACATATCTTAGCATTTGATTGGTCTACAAAAAAAGAGATTGAAAAAGTAAAGAAAATGATTTTAAGAATTAATGACTTCATGATTGGTATGTTTAGAGGTGTTGGAATTAAGTTAATAGATTTTAAATTAGAATTCGGAAGACTTAAAATTGACGGTAAAGATGAAGTTATTCTAGCTGATGAAATTAGCCCTGATACTTGCAGACTTTGGGATAGTATTACTGATAAGAAATTAGATAAAGATAGATTTAGAAAGAATTTGGGTGACCTTATTCCAGCATATACTGAAGTTGCAAAAAGGCTTGGAATACTTCATGAGCAATCAAACGTTTCTGCAGTAAATGTTACTAAGCTATCTTCAATTAAAAGAAAACAACAATGAAGATTTCAGTAATTATCACTCTTAAAAAAGATGTCCTTGATCCTCAAGGAAAAGTTATTCACCAAACCTTAGATGGAATGGGTTTCAATGACATCAATGAGGTAAGGCAAGGAAAATATTTTGAAATAAATATTAATGAAAACGATTCAAAAAAAGCTAAAGACAAAGTTGAAGAAATGTGCAAAAAACTTTTAGCTAATCTTGTTATTGAAAATTATAAAATTATTGATGCACAATAATTAATGAAATCATCAGTCATTACATTTCCTGGTTCAAATTGTGATAGAGATATGGATGTAGCTCTTAAAAAATTTGGTTTTAAAAATAAAATGGTTTGGCACAATGATGCTGAGCTTCCAAAAAGTGATTTAGTAGTATTACCAGGTGGGTTTTCTTATGGGGATTATTTGAGGTGTGGAAGTATGGCATCAAAATCTAAAATAATGAAATCTGTAATTAACTTTGCAAATTCTGGTGGAATGGTAATGGGTATTTGTAATGGGTTTCAAATTTTAGTTGAAACAGGATTGGTTCCGGGTGTTTTACTAAGAAACAAGTATTTAGAATTTATTTGCAAAAATGTTTATGTTAAAATTAACAATAAACAAAATACATATTTTAATAACATTAATAATGAAGTTTTAAAATTTCATATTGCACATAATGAAGGAAACTATTTTTGTACAAAAGACCAATTAAAAGAAATCGAGGATAATGAACAAATAGCAATTAATTATTGCGATAAAAATGGTAAAACTGATGAACAGTTTAACCCTAATGGATCTATTAAAAATATTGCAGGTATTTTTAACAAAGAAAAAAATATTTTAGGGATGATGCCTCATCCGGAAAGAATGATTGACCCTTCTCTATCAGGTGAAGATGGCTCTCTTTTTTTTAATAATTTAATTAATAATTTAAAATGACTGTAAACGAACAAATAGCCATAGATCATGGGCTTAAAAAAGATGAATATACAAAAATTTGTGAGTTACTAGATAGAACTCCAAATATTACAGAACTTGGTATCTTTTCAGCAATGTGGAATGAACATTGTTCTTATAAATCATCAAGAATACACTTAAAAAATCTTCCAACTAAAGGAAAGCAAGTTATTCAAGGACCAGGTGAAAATGCTGGTGTTGTAGATATTGGTGATAATGATGCGATCGTATTTAAAATAGAAAGTCACAACCACCCATCTTTTATTGAACCCTATCAAGGAGCCGCAACAGGTGTTGGTGGTATTATGAGAGATGTTTTTACTATGGGAGCTCGTCCTATAGCTAACTTAAACTCTATTCATTTTGGATCTCCTCAACATAAAAAAACTAAAAATTTATTAAGAGGCGTAGTTCATGGTATTGGTGGTTATGGTAACTGTATGGGAGTCCCAACTATTGCTGGTCAAACAAACTTTGATAGTTCTTATAACGGCAATATTTTAGTTAACGCTATGACTTTAGGATTAGTTAAAAAAGATAAGATTTTTTACTCAAAAGCAGCAGGATTAAATAAACCAGTAATTTACGTAGGATCTAAAACTGGGAGAGATGGAATTCATGGAGCAAGTATGGCTTCAGCTAGTTTTGATGAAAAAATTGAAGAAAAAAAACCAACAGTTCAAGTTGGTGATCCATTTACCGAAAAATTATTACTTGAAGCTTGTCTAGAGTTAATGGCAGGAGACTCTATTATAGCTATTCAAGATATGGGTGCAGCGGGACTAACCTCATCAAGTATTGAAATGGCTTCAAAAGGAAATCTTGGAATCGAAATTAATTTAAATAATGTTCCGTGTAGAGAAACTAAGATGACCCCTTATGAAATTATGCTATCAGAAAGCCAAGAAAGAATGTTGATTGTTCTTGAAAATGGTAAAGAAGAACAAGCAAAAAAGATATTTGATAAGTGGAATTTAGATTTCGCTGTAATTGGTAAAACAACAAATTCCAAAAAGATTGAGCTTTTCTTTAATGAAGAACAAGTTGCCGACATTCCAGTAAATACTTTAGTTGAAAATTCGCCAATGTATGATCGTAAATGGAAAAAAGCAAAACTTCCTAAAAAAAATAAAATTAAAAAAGAAAATCTTAAAAATTTAAAAATTATATATGTTTTAAAGAAAGTTTTATCTGATCCAAATGTTTGTAGTAAAGAATGGATTTGGCAACAGTACGACCATACCGTTATGGGTGACACTATTCAAAAACCAGGTGGAGATTCTGGAGTCGTTAGAGTACATGGAACAGATAAAGCTATTGCAGCATCAGTGGATTCGTCTGCAGTATATTGTTGGGCACATCCTTTAACTGGAGGTAAACAAGTTGTTTGTGAAAGTTTTAGAAACCTCATCTCTGTTGGAGCAAAACCAGTAGCTATTACAAATTGCTTAAACTTTGGTAGTCCTGAAAAAGAGGATAATATGGGAGAGTTTGTAGAGTGTGTTCAGGGTATTGGTGAAGCTTCTGAATATTTAAAATTTCCAGTCGTCTCTGGAAATGTTTCTTTTTATAATCAAACAAAAGAAGAAGGAATCAAACCTACTCCCTCAATTGGAGGTGTTGGTCTAATCAAAGATTATAAAAAAATGATCACAATGGATTTCAAAGAAATTGGTAACACTGTTTTAGTAATTGGAAAAACTGAGGGACATATTGATCAAAGTATATTTGCGAGAAATATTTTAAATGAAAAAAATGGTCCTCCACCAGAAATAAATTTGTTTAATGAAAAAAATAATGGTGAAACTTTGTTAAAGTTAATAGATGCTGGTCATGTTAAAAGCGCTCATGATGTTTCAATCGGTGGAATAATTACTGCTGTTTCAAAAATGTGTATTAAAGGAAATAAAGGAATTAATCTCAAAAAACCAAAATATTTAATCAATGAAATTGAATACTATTTTGCTGAAGATCAAGGTAGATACATCATTGAAGTTAGCAAAGAAAGTCTTAAAAAAGTGACTGACATTTTAAACAAAAATGCTGTACATTTTGACGAGCTTGGGACAATTAACGAAGGTCAATTGTTTATTGATGAAAAGACAAAAGTAGCAATTGACGATTTAAGAACATCGAATACAAATTGGTTAATAAACTATATGAGTAAATAATGGCAATGGATTTAAAAGAAATTGAGAGTTTGATCAAAGAAGCGTTATCTGATGCCACAGTTGAGATTCAAGATTTAGCTGGTGACGGTAACCATTATTCAGCGACAGTAACATCTGCTCAATTTTTAGGTAAAAGTAAAATCGAACAACATAAAATGGTATATAATTCTCTTAAGGGTAAAATGGGAAATGAATTACATGCCTTAGCAATTAAAACAAAGGAGCAATAATGGATGACAATACAAAAAATTTAATTCAAAATCATATTGATAATAATGAAGTATGCTTATTTATGAAAGGAACACCTGAAGCTCCTCAGTGTGGTTTTTCAATGGCTGTTTCAAATATGCTAAAAATTCTTGAAGTTAATTTTCAAGGTGTAAATGTTTTAGAGGATCAAAACTTAAGAGAAGGAATTAAAGTCTACAGTGACTGGCCCACTATCCCTCAACTATATATTAACAAAGAATTTGTGGGAGGATGTGATATTGTAAAAGAAATGTATGAAAGTGGTGAATTAATAAAATTACTTGAGTCTAAAGGGATAAATTTTAAATCTAAAAATTAATTTAAATTTTATCTAGAGTAATATTCAATTACTAGATTTGGTTCCATAATAACTGGATATGGAACTTCTTCAAATTTAGGAATTCTTACAAATTTAACTTTTTTATTTTTCTCATCCATTTGAATATATTCTGGAGCTTCTCTTTCTTTATTAGCTAAGGCAATGTCGATGATTGCAAGTTGTTTTGATTTGTCTCTGATTTCAATCGTATCTTCCTCTTTAACTAAATAACTACCAATATTAACTTTTTTACCATTAACCCTTACGTGACCATGATTAATTAATTGTCTTGCAGAAAATATTGTTGTTGCAAATTTTGCTCTGTAGATCACAGCATCCAATCTTCTCTCAAGTAAGCCAATTAAATTTTCACTAGTATCACCCTTAAGCATAACTGCTTTTTTGTAAATATTTCTAAATTGTCTTTCGTTAATATTACCGTAGTAAGCTTTTAATTTTTGTTTAGCTTGTAACTGTATTCCATAATCAGATGGCTTCCCCTGTCTTGTTTGACCATGTTGTCCAGGTCCGTAAGCTCTAGTATTAAACGGACTTTTTGGTCTTCCCCATAGGTTAACTTTTAGTCTTCTATCTACTTTGTGTTTAGAGTTTAATCTTTTTGTCATTTGATATTGGGGTTTATAAGCTTACAGAACATTTTGTCAATCAACGTTTTTTACCCAAACTAGCAAATACACTGGCTAATATACGCGTTTCTTTAGCTGATAATTCCATTCTATAGAAAATATTTCTTAAGTTTTCCAACATTATAGGTTTCTTCTCTTTAGGTTTAAAAAAGTTGATTTCATCTAAGTTTTGAATGCATAGATTTGTCATGGAATGGATCTCTTTTTTAGAGGCAGCTTTAATTTTTTTTGATTTTTTAAAATTAGAAGTCTTAGATTTTACGATATTTGAGATTTGTTGTGCGATAATGATTAGGCTGTGGGATAAATTTAAAGATTTAAACTCAGGATTAGTTGGAATTTGTAGCGTATAATTTGCATAACTAACCTCGTTATTTGATAATCCTGATGCCTCAGATCCAAACAAAAATGCTACTTTTTTTGTAAAATCAATTTTTTTTAAGTCTTCAAGTTGAATATGTTTAATATTTTTGTTTCTATATCTTGCTGATGTTGCAATCACATAGTCTATATTTTTTAAAGCAGGCTCTAAATTATCAAATACTTTACTTTTATTAATAATATTTTTGGCACCAACTGATGTTGCTAAAATTTTATCATTTGGGAAAATAGGTTTTGGGTCAATAATAGATAATTTTTGAAAATTAAAATTCTTCATTCCTCTTGCGCATGCGCCAATATTTTCTGATAATTGAGGTTTATGCAGAATAAAAGTAATATTATTTACTGACATTATTTATAAGTTAAACTTACAAGCTAGCAGGAGCCTTATCTTTAAATAATTTATAATCCAAACTATCAACCAGTGCCTTAAATGATGCATCAATTATATTTGGAGAAACACCAATTGTGAACCAATTAACACCTTTAGAATCTGTACTTTCAATCGAAACTCTAGTTACTGCTTCAGTACCCGTATTTAAAATTCTTACTTTATAATCAACTAATTTTAAGTCTTTTAAATAATCAGAATATTTTGCAAGTTTATTAACATTTTTTCTAATTGCATTATCAAGTGCATTGACAGGACCATTCCCCTGACCTTCACATAATATTTTTTGACCATCAACTTCTAATTGTGCTTTGGCATGCGAAATGATTTCACCAGTGCTGTCTTTTTTAACAGAAACGTCATATTCGTTAATCAAGATATACCTTGGAATATCACCAATCAATCTTCTAGCTAATAGTTCAAATGAAGCGTCTGCTCCATCATAACTATAACCAATAAATTCTCTGTCTTTAACTTCACTCAAAAGTTTTTTAATTTTTGGATCATTTTTTTTAATTTGTATACCAATTGATTTTAATCTAGACATTATATTTGACTGTCCAGCTTGATCCGAAACGATGATGTTTCTTGCATTTCCTACTTCCTCTGGATTTACATGTTCGTATGTTTTAGGATCTTTTTGAACAGCAGAAACATGCATTCCGCCTTTATGTGAAAAAGCAGAAGCTCCTACATATGGTAAATGTTTATTTGGTTTTCTATTTAATAATTCGTCTAATAATCTTGAACACTGAGTTAAATTTTTTAAATTTTCTCTCTTAATATTAAGTTCAAATTTTTCGCTAAAATCCCTCTTTAAAAATAATGATGGAATTAGAGACATTAAATTTGCATTTCCGCACCTTTCCCCTAATCCATTAATAGTTCCTTGGATCTGTCTAACTCCTGCTTGAACTGCAGCTAAGCTATTTGCTACTGCATTTTCTGTATCATTATGAGCATGTATACCTAAATTTTTCCCTGGAATATGTTGGGTCACTTCAGAAACAATTTTAGTGACTTCGTGTGGAAGAGTTCCACCATTTGTATCACATAAAATTATCCATCTAGCTCCATTATCAAATGCTGCTTTAAGGCACTTTAAAGCGTAATCAGGGTTAGATTTATAACCATCAAAGAAATGCTCTGCATCAAACATGAATTCTTTACCAGATTTAACTACATGTTTTGCGCTTTCAATAATATTTGAAAGATTTTCATCATTTGAAATACCAAGCGCAATATCCACTTGAAAATCCCACGATTTACCAAATAAACATACTGATGAACTTTTTGAATTTAATATTGAAGATAGCATTGGATCATTTTCAGCACTGTGTTCATTTTTTTTAGTCATGCCAAACGCAGTTAATTTCGCTGATTTAAAACTATGATCCTTATTAAAAAATTCAGTATCTGTAGGATTTGCTCCCGGCCATCCTCCTTCTATATAATCAACACCTAAATAATCTAGGGAAGATGATATCTTTTCTTTATCATCAATTGAAAAATCTACACCTTGAGTCTGTGCACCATCACGCAGTGTTGTATCAAAGATATATAACCGATCTTTACTCATTTAAATTTCCAGACCGTTTTACCATCTTTATCTTCTATTAAAACACCTTTGTCTAAAAGCTTATCTCTTATTTTATCGGCTTCATTGTAATTTTTATTAGCTCTAGCTTCATTTCTCTGGTTTATTTTAATTAAAATTTCATTTTCAGAAATTGTTAGTTTGCTTTTCTTAAATTTAAGCCAATCTTCTTTAGTTTCATTCAATAACCCAATAAAATGACATGCGGAAATAAACAGTCTTTTATCCTCATCAGAACCTTTAGATGCTTTCTCATATAGTTTATGTAAATTAGCAATATAGCCTGGTGTATTTAGATCGTCGAAAAGAGGCTTTAGAATTTCATCTGAAATTTTAAGTTTGTTTTGAATGTTTAAATAAACGTTATACCATTTACTAATTATGTTTTCACAGTCCTCTAAAAGTTTATCATTCCAATCGAGTGGTTGTCGGTAATGTGCACTCATTAAAGCCAACCTTAAAACTTGACCACTTCTATTATTTCTAAAATCTTTAATTTTTAAAATATTTCCTTGAGATTTTGCCATTTTTTCATTGGATATTGTGATAAAGGCATTATGCAACCAATAATTGGCAAACACCTTGCTGTCATTTGCGCATCTAGATTGTGCTATTTCATTCTCATGGTGAGGAAATAACAAATCAATACCTCCTCCATGAATATCAAATTCTTTTCCTAAATACTTTTTAGACATTGCTGAACATTCTAAATGCCAACCAGGTCTTCCCTTTCCCCAGGGTGAGTCCCATGATGGCTCGTCTGAGTCTGATGGTTTCCATAGAACAAAATCTTCAGGATTTTTTTTATTATCACTTACTTCAATTCTTGATCCTGCAACCAATTCATCTAAATTTTTATTTGATAATTGACCATAATCTTCAAATTTTTTTACTTCGAAATAAACATGCTTCTTATTTTCGTATGCAAATCCTTTTTTAATTAATTCAGAGATCATTTCAATCATCTCAGAAATGTGTTCAGTTGCTTTAGGCTCATGATTTGGTTTTTCACAATTTAGATAAATACAATCTTCGTTAAAGCTTTGAGTAATTTTTTTTGTAAGCTCTGAAATTAAGATGTTATTTTCATTTGATGATTTTATTATTTTATCATCTACATCGGTAATATTTCTGACATATGTTACATTTGTATATTCATTTTTTAGAATTTTAAAAAGAATATCAAATACAACAACTGGTCTAGCATTACCAATATGTGGATCATCATAAACAGTTGGACCACAAACATACATTCTTACATTATTTTTATCTTGAGGAATAAATTTTTCTTTTTTGTTAGTAAGATTATTTGTTAAAAAAATATCTAAACTCATATTTGAAGAAATATACTTAAATTATAGATTTGTGAATCTATTTGATTAATTTGGAATTATGCATACAGGAATTGGCTCCATTTTATGCATATTTTGTTTTCTGATATTTTCGTATTTAGCACGATTCGGAGAATTAGGATTCTCCATAGCTTCTTCTAATTCATTATATTTTAATCCAAGCTGACCTTCATCAGTTCTGCCATCATCCCATAGTCCGTCAGTCGGGGGCGCATCGATAATCTCTTGTAAAATTCCAAGTTCTTTTCCTAATTCCCAGACTTGGGTTTTATTACAATCAGCTATTGGTGAAATATCAACTCCACCATCACCATATTTAGTATAAAATCCAACACCAAAATCTTCAACTTTGTTTCCAGTTCCTACAACAATTCCTTTATTTGCAGCAGCCACTTGATAAAGAGTTGTCATTCTTAATCTTGCTCTTGAATTAGCCATACCATGTTCATTATCAAATTTCGATAAGCTTGCATTAAATGCTAAAAATAACTCATCTAAATTAATTGTATGCGCTTCAACATTTTTGAAATTTTTTACTAACCATTCTTGATGCTTTAAACTTAAATCATGTTGATGTGATTTTTGTTTGATTGGCATAGATAAAACAATAGTTTTTATTCCAGTCATGGCACTAAGTGTACTCGATACTGATGAGTCGACTCCTCCAGAAATACCTATTACTAACGACTCCGCCTTTGTTGGCATACTATTTGCATAGTTTTTGATCCAATTAGAGATAAATTTAATTTTTTCTGAAGGTGTCATAATTGAAAGTTATTTATTATTGATAATTTTACAATGTATTAAGATGCCGCTCTGTCTGCATTTTTTGAATATGAGCTATTCTTTTTAATCTCATCTGATATTAAAAATGCTAATTCTAAAGCTTGATTTCCATTAAGTCTTGGATCACAGTGAGTGTGGTATCTAGAGGATAAATCTTTTTCAGATATTTTTTGAGCACCTCCTATACACTCAGTCACATCTTGACCAGTCAGTTCGATATGTAAACCTCCTGCATAACTTCCTTCACTTTGGTGGCATGCAAAAACTTCTTTTACTTCTCTCAAAACGCTATTGAATGGTCTTGTTTTAAATCCTGTTGCAGCTTTAATTGTATTTCCATGGCAAGGATCACATGACCAAATCACATTTAAACCCTCTTTTTTAATTGCTCTAATTAATTTTGGTAAAAATTTTGAGACATTATCAGCACCAAATCTGGAAATTAAAGTAATTTTACCTTTTTCATTTTTTGGATTTATACGATTACAAAGGTTTATTAAATCATCAGATTTTAATGTAGGTCCACATTTAATACCAATTGGATTTTCTATACCTCTACAAAATTCAACATGACCACCATCTAATTGTCTGGTTCTGTCTCCAATCCAAACAAAATGAGCTGAGGTATCATGATTTTCACCTGTAGTAGAGTCTGTTCTAGTCATAGACTCCTCAAAAGGAAGTAGCAAAGCTTCGTGTGATGTCCAAAAATTTACTGTGTACAATCTATTGTTAAAATCTGAAGTAATTCCACATGCTCTCATGAAAGCTATGGCATCAGCAATTTTATCTTCAAGATCCTTAAATTTTTTAGCTTGTGGACTTTTTTTAATATAATCTAAATTCCATAAGTGGACTTTGTTTAAATCCGCAAAACCTCCTTTAGAAAAAGCTCTAATAAGATTAAGAGTTGCAGCTGATTGTGAGTAAGCTTTAAACAATCGTTTAGGGTCTGGAAGCCTAGCTTTTTCAGTAAATTCCATTGCATTGATGTTATCACCCAAGTAACTAGGCAATTCTACGCCGTCTTTAATTTCTGTTGGAGCGCTTCGAGGTTTTGAAAATTGCCCCGCTATTCTTCCAACTTTTACAACAGGTAATGAAGCTGAATAAGTTAAAACTAATGACATTTGCAACATTAGTTTAAATGTATCTCTTATATTATCTGGATTAAATTCTGCAAAACTCTCAGCACAATCACCCCCCTGAAGTAAAAATGCTTTTCCATCTACGACATCTGCCAACTGACTTTTAAGATGTCTAGTTTCTCCAGCAAATACTAACGGAGGGAATGTTCCTATCTTATCCAAAACTTTATCCAATTCTTTTTTATCTGGATATTCTGGAATGTGTTTTACAGGATATTTTCTCCAACTATTTTTTTTCCAACTTTTCATATTCAACCTGCAAGTGTTTTAACAGAGTTTAAAGTTTATTCAACAGTGACAGATTTAGCCAAATTTCTGGGCTTATCAATATCATAACCCTTTTTAAGAGCAGAGTAATAAGCAAGCTTTTGAAGTGGAATGGTCAAAAGGAATGGAATCAAGTCATCATTTGTATTCTCGACTTCAATAGTTTCCCAAATGTTTTCTGACACAACTTCATCCTTACTTTTATTGGTTATCAATAATACCTTCGCCCCTCTAGCAATAACTTCCTGCATATTTGAAATTGTTTTTTTGTAATAATAATCTCTAGGTGCCAAAACTACTACTGGCATACCTTCTTCAATTAAAGCTAATGGCCCATGTTTCATTTCACCCGCTGGGTATCCTTCAGCGTGAACGTAAGAAAGCTCTTTAAGTTTTAATGCCCCTTCCAAAGCTATCGGGTATGAATAACCTCTACCTAAAAACATTGAACCCTTTACTTGGTTAAAAGTTGAGGATATTGCCTGGATGTCATTATCATGAAGCAATGTTTTCTCTATAAGACTTGGCAAGGTTATTAAATCTTTAATCTTTTGTTGATATACTTTTTTTTTAATTTCATTTCTCATTGATCCAAGTTTTAAAGCCAAAATATATAAAACAAGCATTTGACCTAGAAATGCTTTTGTTGATGCAACTCCAATTTCGGGACCACAATGAATTGGTAAAACAAAACTAGAATCTCTTGCAATTGAGCTTTCAATTACATTAACTACCGCACATGTCTTCATTTTATTTTTATTACACAGATCTAAGGCTGCATATGTATCTGCTGTTTCTCCTGATTGTGAAACAAAGATATATAAAGTATCTTTTTTGAACCTATTTTTTCTATATCTAAATTCTGATGCTATATCTATGTTAACATCCAAGTTTGTAAGTTCCTCAAACCAATATTTGGCCATTAAACAAGAATGATATGCAGTTCCACATCCAATTAATTTTATTGAGCTAATCTCTTCTATTTTCCATGGAAAATTAAAAATATTTATCTCTTTATTTACATTATCTACGTATTCTTTTATTCCAGTTTTAATTGTTGTAGGTTGCTCTTCAATTTCTTTTGCCATGAAATGTTTAAAGTCACCTTTATCGTAATTTGCTTGATCTGATGATAGTTCTAATATTTTTTTATTAACTTTTTTTCCTTCTTCGTTGAAAAAAAGAACTTGATCTTTTTTAACAATGCAAAATTCACCATCATCAAGATAAGTAATTTTATTTGTCATAGACTTTAAAGCATAAGAATCTGATCCTAGGTAGTTTTCGTTTGGACCATAACCAACAGCTAAGGGTGATCCTCTTCTAGCACCAACTATTAAGTCTGGCATATCTTTAAAAACAATTCCAAGAGCAAAACTACCATGAAGTTGTTTTAGAGTTTTTGTGATGGCTTCTTCAAATTCTGAAGTCTTTAAATGTTCTGTTATTAAATGAACAATTACTTCTGTATCTGTCTGTGATTTAAAGTTATGACCTTTATTAATTAAATGTTTTTTTAATATCGTAGAGTTTTCAATAATTCCATTGTGAACTACAGATACGTTATGAGAAGAATGAGGATGAGCATTTAAACTATTTGGAATTCCATGAGTTGCCCATCTTACATGGCCTATACCAATATTTCCTCTTAAGTTTTTTAAATCAAAATTATTTTCTAAATTATCAACTCTTCCCTCTGATTTTACTTCATTGATTTCACCATCTGAAAGTGTAGCTATTCCTGCTGAGTCATATCCTCTGTACTCTAATTTTTTTAATGAATTAATTATGTTTGCAGAAACAGGTTTGTTACTTGATATTCCAATAATTCCACACATAAATTATTTTTTCTTTCTTTTGTAATTTTTAACTTCTAATTGTGGCGATCTTGTTAGTGCTAAAGATTTTTTTTTAACATTTTTTGTTATTACTGATCCAGCTCCAACAATACTATCTTTATTTATAGTGATTGGAGCAACTAAAGAAGAGTTTGAACCTATAAATACTTTATCTTTAATTTTTGTCTTATTTTTATTTACTCCATCATAATTACAAGTAATAGTGCCTGCTCCAATGTTTACTGATTTTCCTATTTGAGCATCTCCAACATAAGATAAATGATTTACTTTTGATTTATTTCCTAGAGTACTTTTTTTAATCTCCACAAAATTACCTACTTTAGATCCCTCTTTTAAAATTGTATTAGGTCTTATTCTGGCATATGGACCAATCTCAACTTTATTTTCAATTTTACAAGATTCTAAATGTGAAAAAGATTTTATAATTACATTATTCCCAATTTTTACCTTAGAACCTATAACAACGTAAGGTTCTATAGTCACATTATTTCCGATCTTGGTGTCTTTTGAAAAAAAAATGGTTTCAGGACCAATCATCTTTACGCCTGACTTTATAAATTTTTCTCTAAGTTTTTTTTGATTTAAAACTTCCATTTAAAATTGATTTACATTAAGTATATACATTGATTAATTCACAATTTATTTCTTTAAAATACTTTTAAAATGAAACAAAAATTTACAATTTTATTTGATTTAGATGGTACCTTGGTAGACACAGCACCTGATCTAATGCTTGCTCATAACCATGTTATGAGAAAATTTGGGTACCCTACAAAATCTCTTGATGAACTTAAAAGTGCTGTCGGTCAAGGAGCTGGAGTAATGATTGGTAGATCTATATGGAGCCAAGCCAAAAAAGAGTTAACTTCGATTAATGAGAAAATTAAAAATGAAATGACAGATGAGTTTATTTCTTATTATGGAAATAATATTTTAAACGAAAGTACTTTGATGCCTGGTGTAAAAGATTTTTTAAATTGGTGTAAAAAAGAAAATATATCAATGGCTGTATGTACTAATAAAACTGAACATCTTGCAGTTGATCTTCTAAAAAAAATTGGGATATATGATTACTTTGAGTATGTTGCTGGTTATAATACTTTTGATTATTGCAAACCTGATCCAAGGCACATAACAACAATCATAGAAATTTTAGATGGTAGTAAAAATAAATCAATTATGATCGGTGATAGTGAGTCGGATGCAAATGCTGCAAAAGCAGCAGAAATTCCGATGATTTTATTAGAGGATGGTTATACTGAAAAAAATATTGATGAAATTTATCATAATCACTTAATAAAAGACTTTGTAGGTATTGAAAAAATTGTATCTCAATATCTTTAATATTGATTAATTTATTTTAACTATTAAAACAAAATCTCATATTTGGAGTTATTTTGTTATTACATACAGTTAAAGTATACCCGTCAAAAATTCATCTTCCTAAGAAGAAGCAGCTTGCATGGAAAATAGCAGAGTTAGCAAGCGATAATGCTAAATTAAATAAAGATGCTATAGAAATGGTTATCAATAGAATTATTGATAATGCTTCTGTTGCAATAGCCTCATTAAATAGAAAGCCTGTAATATCATCTAGAGAGATGGCTTTAAGACATTCAAGAAAAAATGGTGCTACTTTATTTGGTGTTAATTCCAAATTAAAATTTGATTGCGAATGGGCAGCATGGTCTAATGGAACTGCAGTAAGAGAATTAGATTTTCATGACACATTTTTAGCTGCAGATTATAGTCATCCTGGTGACAACATACCTCCACTTATAAGTGTAGCACAACAAAATAAAAAAAGTGGACTGGATTTAATAAGAGGAATAATTACTGCATACGAAGTTCAAGTTAATTTAGTTAAAGGAATTTGTTTGCATAAGCATAAAGTTGATCACATTGCTCATTTAGGACCTAGTGTGGCTGCTGGATTAGGTACAATGTTAAAATTAAATACCGAAACTATTTATCAAGCTGTTCAACAGGCACTCCATACGACGATTTCTACAAGACAATCTAGAAAAGGTGAAATTTCAAGTTGGAAAGCTTATGCTCCTGCTCATGCAGGTAAGCTTGCGATCGAAGCTGTAGATAGAGCAATGAGAGGTGAAGGTGCTCCAAGTCCAATATATGAAGGTGAGGATAGTGTAATAGCAAGAATATTAGATGGTAAAAAAGCTAAATACAAAGTACCATTGCCAAAAAAAGGTGAAAGTAAAAAAGCTATTTTAGAGACATATACAAAAGAATATTCTGCAGAATATCAATCACAAGCTTTAATAGATCTTGCCAAAAATCTAAAAACAAAAATCCCTAATTTAAACATAATTAAAAAAATTGATATTTTTACAAGTCATCACACTCATTATGTAATAGGGACAGGTGCTAACGATCCACAAAAAATGGACCCTAATGCCAGTAGAGAAACACTTGACCATTCAATAATGTATATATTCGCTGTAGCTTTAGAGGATGGAGATTGGCATCATGTAAAATCTTATACTAAAGCAAGGGCAAATAGAAAAAGTACAATTAAAATTTGGAGATCAATTAAAACATATGAAGATAAAAAATGGACAAAGAAATATCATGATCCAAATCCAAAAAATAAAGCATTTGGTGCTAAAGTGATTGTAACACTTAACAATGGAAAAAAAATAACAGAGGAACTAGATAGAGCAGACGCACATCCTTATGGAGCTAGACCATTCAAGAGAGAAAATTATATAAATAAATTTTTAACTTTAACCGAGGGCATTTTGGATAAAAAAGAAAGCAATCGTTTTTTAAAAACAGTACAAAATTTAAGAAATTTAAAATCTAGTCAACTTCATAAGTTAAATATTGAAGTAAGAAAAAGCAAATTAAAACAAAATAATAAAAAAGGAATCTTTTAATGCACTTTGTAGAAAAAGAACCAAGTCAAAAAAGATTGGATTTTGATAAAAAATTAAAATCAAATAAAATATTAAGAGTTCCGGGCGCATACAATCCTTTAACTGCAAAATTAATAGAAGAAATTGGATATGATGCTGTCTACGTTTCAGGAGGAGTAATGGCTAATGATCTTGGTTTTCCAGATATTGGTTTAACAACACTGCAAGATGTTAGTACAAGATCTTATCTGATTTCGAGAGTAACCAATCTTCCAACAATAGTTGATATAGATACGGGATTTAAATCATGCAAAGAAACAATAGAAACATTTGAAGAATTTGGAATAACAGGTGTTCATTTAGAAGATCAAATTGAGAGAAAAAGATGTGGGCATCTAGATAACAAAGAACTTATCTCAACTGATGCTATGGTTAAAAAAATCAAAGAATGTGTTGCTGCTAAAAAAGATCAAAATTTTAAGATTATCGCACGTTCAGATGCAAAAAGTGTTGAGGGAATTGATAAAATGATTGAAAGATGCAAAGCCTATATTGATGCTGGTGCTGAAATTATATTTCCTGAAGCTCTTCAAGATGAAAAAGATTTTGAAAAAGTTCGTAAAGAATTGTCTGGTTACTTGTTAGCTAATATGACTGAATTTGGTAAATCAAAATTATTTAATTATAAAGAATTAGAAAATTTGGGATATAATATTGTCATATATCCAGTTACTACACAAAGATTGGCTATGAAAAATGTGGAAGATGGATTAAGAGACATTTATGCAAATGGACACCAAAACAATATTATAGATAAAATGCAAACTAGAAAGAGACTATATGAACTAGTTGATTACGAAAAATATAATTCATTAGATGAAAAAATTTATAATTTTAGTACAGAAGGACATGAATAATGAGTGATGATATAAAAAAAGGCTTACTTGGAATAGTCGTAGATGAAACAGAAGTTTCTAAAGTAATGCCTGAAATTAACTCTCTTACTTATAGAGGGTATGCCGCTCAAGATCTATGTGAATATTGCAGATTTGAAGAGGTTGCATATTTAATTTTAAATAAAGACTTACCAAATACTATTCAATTAAGAAAATTTGAAAAAGAAGAAAGAAACAATAGAGAATTAACTAAAAATTTATATGAAATAATTAAACATATGCCAAAAAAATCGCATCCTATGGATGTTGCAAGGACAGCTGTGAGTGTAATGGGATTGGAAGACAAAGAAACTACAGACTCTTCTCCTGAAGCAAATATGAGAAAAGCATTAAGAATTTTTGCTAAAACACCCACTGCATTGGCTGCTTTTTATAGAATTAGAAAAGGAAAGAAGATTATAAAACCAAAAAAAACTTTAACTTTTGCTGAAAACTTTTTTTATATGTGCTTCGGAAAAGTTCCTCAAAAAGAGATTGTAAAAGCATTTGATGTTTCATTAATACTTTATGCAGAACATAGTTTTAATGTTTCAACTTTTACAGCTAGGACAATTACCAGTAGTTTGTCTGATATCCATGGCGCAATTACTGGTGCGATTGCAAGTTTGAAAGGTCCATTACATGGTGGTGCGAACGAAGAAGTAATGCATATGATGAACAAAATAAAAAAACCCGAAAAAGCACTTAAATGGATAAATGATGCTCTCAAAAATAAAGAAGTTGTAATGGGTTTTGGTCACAGAGTTTATAAATCTGGTGATTCTCGAGTGCCAACTATGAGAGAGTATTTTGGTAAAGTTGCTAAAATTAAAAAAGATAAAAAATTTGAAAAAATTTATGACATTGTGGAAAAAGTAATGATTAAAGAAAAAAATATACATCCTAACGTGGACTATCCTACAGGACCAACTTACCACTTAATGGGGTTTGATACTGATTTCTTTACACCTATTTTCGTTATCTCAAGAATAACAGGTTGGTCTGCTCACATAATGGAGCAGCATGCAGCTAACAAACTTATTAGACCTTTAGCTAGCTACAAAGGCAACAAACATAGAAAAGTGATGGAATTAAACCAAAGATAGCTATTTATAAGCTAATATATTTTCTTTATCTATTTGATTTAACTTAAATCCTTCTAATATTAGTTTATCTTTAATTTCCTGTAATTTTTTACCTTCTTTAAAGGTACCATCAAAGTGTTTAGACTCAAACTGGATCGAATTAATATCAGTTTTTTTATAATTAATAGATTTTAAAATTTCATATTCTGCGCCCTCAACATCTATTTGTAGTTTATCTATTGATTCAATTTCAAATTTTTCAATTAAGCCATCAAAAGTAATAAACTCTATTTCAATCTCATCTATATCTTCATCCTCAATTTTAAATCTTTTTGTTCTATGGTCTAAGATATGATTTTTATTAAATGAGCCAATTCCACTTGCCCAATGTTTTCCTAGTTTTGAAATTGATTTTTCATTAACATAATAAAACTTACTTATTTTATTTTCTGAAAAAATAGCATTCGTGCAAATTTGAATATTATTTGAACTTATAAATCTTTCTTTTAACTTATTATAGTTATAAGGAACTGGCTCAACTAATAAGATATTTTGTTTATCAAACCTAGATAACTCTTCGTTTAGCCAAACACCGAAATGTGCTCCAATTACAACTAAACCAAATTTTTTCACTCAATTGTTTTTAACTGAAAGCTTCTGCCCAAGTACCTTGTGTTGATGCTTTAGAATATTCTGTTGCTCTTCCTTCAAAGAAATTCATGTGCTCAACAGCATTAAGCATCGTGTCTAACCAAGTTAAAGGATTTTTATCAATATCATAAATTGGTTCTAGTCCTAACTGAACCAATCTTCGGTTACCAATAAATCTGATGTATTCTTTAACTTCTTTTGCAGTTAATCCTTCCATTGGTCCCATTTCAAAAGCAAGATCAATAAAAGCATCTTCATGTTCAATGATAGTTCTACAAGCTTCGTAAAGTTCTTTTTTAAGTTTTGGAGTCCAAATTTCTGGATTTTCTTTGATGAATTCTTTAAAAATTCTAATCATTGAGTTGCAATGAAGGGTTTCATCTCTTACAGACCAAGTAACAATCTGACCCATTCCTTTCATTTTATTGTGTCTTGGAAAATTTAACAAAATTGCAAAACTTGCAAACAGTTGCAGTCCTTCAGTGAAAGCACTAAATACAGCTACAGTTTTTGCAATATCTTCTTTTGAGTTAACATTAAAGTCTTGCATGTAATCATATTTGTCTTTCATTTCTTTATATTTCATAAATGCTGAGTATTCAGACTCAGGCATTCCTATTGTATCTAACAAATGAGAATAGGCAGCGACGTGTACGGTTTCCATAGCTGCGAAAGCTGTCATCATCATTAAAACTTCTGTAGGTTTAAATACTGTTGTGTAGTGTCTTAAGTAACAATTATTAACTTCTACGTCTGCTTGAGTGAAAAATCTAAAAATTTGTGTTAATAAATTTTTTTCTGATTGTGACAAGTTTTTTTGCCAATCTCTAACATCATCTCCTAAAGGAACTTCCTCTGGTAACCAATGAATTCTTTGCTGTGTAAGCCAAGCATCATAACACCAAGGATATCTAAATGGTTTATAAACTGGGTTCTCAACTAATAATCCCATTTTTTTTGG
Source organism: uncultured Pelagibacteraceae bacterium (assembly GCA_902609235.1). Taxonomy (GTDB): domain Bacteria; phylum Pseudomonadota; class Alphaproteobacteria; order Pelagibacterales; family Pelagibacteraceae; genus Pelagibacter. The sequence goes on along the minus strand of CACLRF010000006.1, from coordinate 15,671 downwards.
TTGAATAATTTCTTTTTTTTCAGGATGAATAATTTCTGAATTTATTTTTTCGGCTACTGACATGATAGACACTCCTCGTATTCTGTTTCTTCAGTTTTGGTTGATTTATTTTTGTAAACATTTGCCATGATATCTGTTGATTTTGCATCATTGATATTTTCGGCTCTTTGAATTGATTTTGATCTACAGTAATAAAGGCTCTTTAAACCTTTTTTCCAAGCATCAAAATGAATTTTATGAAGTTCTTTCTTATGAACATCAGCAGGTAAGAACAAATTTACTGATTGCGCTTGAGATATAAATGGAGTTCTGTCTCCACTTAACTCAATAATCCAATTTTGGTTCAACTCAAATGCTGTTTTAAAAACATCTTTCTCTAAATCAGTTAGAAAATCTAAATGTGATATTGAACCTTGGTTAGTTGTAATGCTCGACCAAGTTTCATCATCATTTTTACCATGGCTCTCTAATATCTCCTCAAGATATCTATTTTTAACGTTAAATGAACCTGACAAAGTTTTATGTGTGTAACTATTGGCAGCAATTGGCTCTACTCCTGGTGACGCCCCACCACAAATAATAGAAATCGAAGCTGTTGGCGCTATTGCAGTTTTATTAGAAAATCTTTCTTGATAACCATATTCTGCAGCATCGGGACATGCACCTCTTTCTTCTGCTAAATCTTTAGAGGCCTGATTTACTTTAGCATCTATGTCTTTAAATATTTTTTTGTTCCAAGACTTAGCCATTACAGATTCTAAAGGAATTCTATTTTTTTGTAGAAACGAATGGAAACCCATTACGCCTAATCCAACGCTTCGCTCTCTTTCAGCTGAATACTTTGCGTCTTTAAATTGATCTGGAGCTTTGTTTATAAAGTCCGATAAAACATTGTCTAAAAATCTCATAACATCATTGATCATGTTTGGATCATCTTTCCACTCGTCATATTTTTCTAAATTTAAAGATGATAAACAACAAACTGCTGTCCTATCTCTACCATCTTTATCTATTCCAGTTGGTAAAGTTATTTCACTACACAAGTTAGAAGTTTTAACTGTAAGATTAGCTAATTTGTGATGCTGCGGAATTTGTCTATTAACAGTATCAATATAAATTATATATGGTTCACCAGTTTCTATTCTTGCAGTTAGTAATCTTATCCATAAATTTCTCGCAGAAATGGTTTGTTGAACAGTTCCATCTGCCGGACTTTTCAACGCCCATTGTTCGTCAGTTTCCACAGCTCTCATGAATGCATCTGAAACTAAAACACCGTGATGTAAATTTAATGCTTTTCTATTTGGATCTCCACCTGTTGGTCTTCTCATCTCAATAAACTCTTCTATCTCAGGATGATCTATTGGAAGATAGCATGTTGCAGAACCTCTTCTTAATGATCCTTGACTAATTGCCATAGTCAAAGAGTCCATAACCTTAATAAAAGGAATTATTCCTGATGTCTTTCCAACTTTACCAATTTTTTCGCCAATAGATCTTAAGTTACCCCAATAACTTCCAATACCACCACCTTTAGCTGCAAGCCAAACATTCTCACTCCATAAATCTAAAATGCCTCCTAAGCTATCTGATGCTTCATTTAAAAAACAAGAAATAGGTAATCCTCTTTTGGTTCCACCGTTTGATAAAACAGGTGTTGCTGGCATAAACCAAAGATTACTTATATAATTATAAATTCTTTGAGCATGAAGATTGTCATCGGCATATGAGCTTGCAACTCTAGCAAATAGATCTTGAAAAGATTCGTTGTGACCAAGATATCTATCTTTTAAAGTCGCTTTACCAAAGTCAGTTAAATTTGCATCTTTTGAACGGTCAATCTTAATAATAATGCCTTTGTCATTTTGAAATAATTCTGTTTCGTTATTTAATGAGAATAGGTCAGGTCTTTTATCTTTTGTAACCTCGTTAATTTGAGGGCTATATTCAGAGACAGCTTTCTTTAGGGCCTGCGATAAAATTTTGTTCATAACTCTTATTATATTTAATTTATTTAACGAAAACAACTACATGTTGTAGGCGTTTTGACTTGATATACTATATAATCAGTAAATCAATAGAACATTTATAGAACATGACTAATTATATTTCAATAAAAAAAATTAAAAAAGTACAAGTAATTAACATAAAAGAGATAAAAAATTAACAAATGACACAAAATATTAAAATTGATCCATATGGTTTTAGAGAATATGACGCCCGATGGTTGTATGAAAAAGACATAAATATAGCTGGAATAGAGAATCTTGGAAAAGGTTTGGGTACACAAATAATCAGTCATACTAAAAAAAATAATCCTACTGTTGTAGTTGGTCATGATTATCGTTCTTATAGTGAGGAAATAAAAACAGCTCTTAAAAAAGGATTAATATCTACAGGATGTAATATAAAAGATATTGGCCTGTCATTGTCACCCATGGTTTATTTTGCACAATTTAATTTAGACGCAGATGCGGTCGCTATGGTTACAGCAAGTCATAATGAAAATGGTTGGACTGGTGTGAAAATGGGTATCAAAAAAGGACTAACTCATGCACCAGAAGAAATGAAGGAGTTAAAAGAAATTACCTTAAATGAAAAATTTACAAAAGGTAACGGTAATGAAAAACAAATAAAAGATTTTGATAAAATTTATAAAAAAGACTTAATTAATAAAAATAAAATTAAGAAAAAAATAAAAGCTGTGGTTGCTTGTGGAAATGGAACAGCTGGTGTTTTTGCCCCGGATATTCTAAGAGGTATTGGATGTGAGGTAATAGAGTTAGATTGTAACCTAGATTGGAATTTTCCTAAATACAATCCAAATCCAGAAGATCTAGAAATGCTTCATGAGATAGCAAAAATAGTTAAAGAAAATAATGCTGATATAGGGTTCGGATTTGATGGTGATGGAGATAGAGTTGGTGTTATTGATAATAAAGGTAACGAAATATTTTCAGATAAGATAGGACTCTTAATAGCTAGAAATTTATCAAATAAACATAAGAATTCTAAATTTATAGTTGATGTTAAATCAACAGGTTTATATTCAAAAGATAAAATATTAATAAAAAATAATTGTAAAACAATTTATTGGAAAACAGGTCATTCTCACATTAAAAGAAAAGTAAACACTGAAAAAGCTTTAGCAGGATTTGAGAAAAGTGGACATTTTTTCTTTAATCAGCCATTAGGTTTTGGGTATGATGATGGTATCAATTCAGCAATTCAAGTATGTCACTTATTAGATAATCAAAATAAAAAATGAGTGAAATTATCATTGAGCTACCAAATACTTTCCAAACTCCAACCATGGCACCATTTTGTAAAGATGAAGAAAAATATTTAGTTGTTGAGGAGTTGGTTAAAAAAATTAAGAATTTAAAAAACAGTAAAACAGAGGTAGATGGCCAAGTAATTAATGATATTTTAACTGTTAATGGAGTTAGATTTTCTTTTGAAGATGGTTCTTGGGGGCTAATAAGGGCATCATCAAATAAGCCATCTTTAGTAATTGTAACTGAAAGCCCCACTTCAGACAAAAGAAAGAAAAAAATTTTTGATTTTATTGATAAATTGCTAATAGAGACTGGTAAAATTGGCGAATATGACCAAAAAATTTAATATTTTTTTAATTTTTTTTTTATTCTTATGCTCAAAAAGCTTAAGTTTTAGTCCTGAAATTGAGCAACAAATTTATATCGGTTGCTATGGAAATTCAAAAAAATATATAGGTCCAGATAAAGCAAAGACATATTGCTTATGCACATTAAAAAAACTTAATGAGAAATATACAGATAATCAAATCAATGAAATATTTAAACAACAACCCAAAGATATAATTGAAGCTACAAAATTTGCTTCGATTTACTGTGAAAAAAATCTTTGATCTAATTGTTTAAATACTCAAATAATTTAAAAATATAAAAAATTGATCAGAAAATTTAATTTTTTAAATTATTTTCATCAGTTTTGGTTTCTATGTTGTTACTATCCTGATTATTTTCTTCATTCGAGTTTTCATCGCTGTAAAAATTTCTAATCATTTCTTCTTCTTTTAATCGTTGTTCCTCATCAAATTTTTTCTCCCATTCACTCATTCGCCTATTTTCCTCTTCAATTCTCTGTTTTTCAGCTATTTCTGCTAATCGAATTCTTTCATTTTCTTCTTCAATTTTTTTTTGTCTTTCTTCCTCTATTTTCAATTCTTTTTCTCTTTGACGCCTTTCATTTTCTTTATTTATTCTCTCACGTTCAGCTTCTTTAAGTTCTTTTTCTTTAATTCTTAATTCTTCTTCCTTGGCTTTTTGCTCATTTTCCTCTTTTAAAATCTGTCTTTGAATTTCCTGCTGTCTTTCAGTTTCTAGGTCTCTTAATCTTTGTTCCATTTCTTTAAGTTTTTCTTTTTCATATTTCAACTTTTTAGCTGCCTCTCTTAATCTTAGTTCTTCCTCAAGTCTATTTTTCCTCTCAATTTCTTTTAATCTCAATTTTTCTTGTCTTTCCTTTTCTTTTTCATCTCTTCTCTTTTGAGCCTCTATTTCTTTATTTTTTAGCTCTTCTTCTTTAATTTTAATATTTTCTTCTCTAATTCTTTGTCTTTCTAACATTTTTAATCTTAAATCTTCTTGTTTAAGCTTTCTGGCTTCCTCTCTAAGTTTTCTAGATTCTTCATCTTTAATTTTTTTCTGTTCTATTTTAATTCTTTGAGCTTCAATTTTTTGTCTTTTTTCTTCATTCTTTTTTTCTTGCTTTTCATTTTCAATGATTAATTTTTTTTGAAAAAGAAGTTTCTTTCTTTCTTCTTTCAGTTCATCTTGTTTAGCTTTTTTTACTAATTTTTTTTCTAAAATTAATTCTCTTTTCTTTTCTTTTTCTAATTGTTTTTGTAATGCTAAATCTTTTTTAACTTTGTTTTTTTTAAAATCTTTTAAAAGTGAGGAAAACTTATTTTTAGTATTATCTATTGGATCAAATAAATTCTTTTTAATATTTTTATTAATGTCTTTTATCGAAACCATTTTTAAAAGTATCAATTAGAATAATAACACTAAATATGATGTGTGGCTAAATTGAGTTTTTTTTTTTGACTAAATACAACTTTAGATTGTTTGGTTTTAAATAAGTTAATAACTTGGGCATTCAACTAATAAGTGTTTTTAGATATTAAAAGAATCACATAATTTGAACTCGTGAGGTGATGGAGGGAGACTGAAGTCACCTCTTTTTTTATTTAATTTAAAAACTAACTTTCTGAAATACTTATTTAATGGCAGATAAAAAAATAAGATCAGTAGCGAAAACTTTTTCTTGGAGGCTTTTTATATTTATTTATTGGGTAATATTTGGCTATATTTATACTGGTACATTTGTTGGGGCTGGAATATTAGGGGTTGGCTCAATTGTTCCACTATTTTTCTATTATTTTCACGAGAGAATTTGGAATACAATTAAATGGGGTACCAATTAAATAAACTTTTTAAGCTTATCTGAGATTATGACTTTTTTATTATTGACGTAATCTTCATGATTCTTTTCAATATTTTTCATTTCATAAAGATAGTTTACCATAACACCAAAAGATCTATTAAAACCAACTTCTGATACATTTGCATTTATATTAATATCCTCAATTGTAGCTCCGTTTCCTAAATGAAATCTAGTCACATCATTAATTGGTAATTGTTTATGATTTTTTTCATTTATTAAATAATGAGCTACTAATTTTAAAATGGCGTCTTTATTTGAAAGAATTCTAGTATCTCCAACTTTTAAATCTGAAGATTTTAAAAAATAAATATTTTCTAAAGGTATATTACCTAAAATATTTTTTATTTTATTGTCTTCTAAATATGAGAACCAATCTCTAAATCCTGGTATAGGTGACAAAGTTCCAAAGTGTTTTATGTTAGGTAATTCTTCTTGAATTTCATAAACAACTCTTTTGATTAAAAAGTTACCTAAAGTCACTCTTGATAAACCATCCTGACAGTTGCTGATAGAATAGAATGTTGCAGTATCATATTTTTTATTCCCTGTTGCATGTGGCTTAGTAATCTCTTGTATCGATTTACCTAGACCATTTGTTAGGGCTACTTGAACAAATATTATTGGCTCATCCTCAAGTGCTGGATGAAAATATGAAAAAAATCTTCTGTCCTCTCCAAGTCTTCTCTTGAGTTCGTCCATGTCTTTAATTTTATGAACTCTCTCATATTTCATAATTTTTTCTAAAACAGCTGCTTTAGTATCCCAGGTAATTTTAGCTAATCTTAAAAATCCAGGATTAAACCAAGATTTAAATAATTCTCGTAAATCATCATCTAAAGGCTTCAATTCTGGATTCTCTTGCAATACTTTTAATAAATCTTCTCTTAATGAAACTATTGTAGAAATACCATTAGGAGCCATATTCATTCGTCTAAATAATTCTCTTCTCTTTCCTTCAGATACTATGAATAAATTAAATAAATTTTTGTCATTCTGTGTTTTTTGATAAGTCTCTATAGCTTCTGATACTTTTGTGTGACTTGGTTTAAATTTCTCATTAATTTTCTTAAAAAAAGCTAGCTTATTCTCTGGAGTAAGAGTTTGATAAAGATCTGTCACATCCCTTGCAACAGTGATACCAAAAGCTGCACCTTTATTAGAAATTAAGTCATCGCATAACGACAATATTGTTTCTAAATCATTTCTTTTTAGCTCTTTTTTCTTAAATAGCTTTTGACCAACATCAGCGATAGATGAAATTATATCTTTTAATTTAAATATATTTTTCATAACTAACTTATACTTAAATATTCATAAAAGGATCTAATAGAAACAATTATTAAAAATGTACCAAAAATCTTACTTAATAAGCTTTTATTTGTTTTATACACTGCTCTAGCACCTAGACGTGCCATAAACATCGTCACAGGTACAAACACTATGAAACCTAATAAATTTATATATCCAAAACTAAAAGGAGTATTAATATTGTTGATTGTTTTGCCTCCAATTATCATTGTAGTGGTTCCTGTAACAGCAATTAAAATACCTACTGCAGCAGCAGTCCCAATTGATTTTCTAATATCATAGCCAAAAGTCCTCATAAAAGGAACCATCAAAGATCCCCCACCTATCCCAAGTGGAACTGAAATAAATCCTATTAAAATTCCTGAAATATTTTTGACTAAATCAGATATTTTTTTTGGATTTTCAACAAGCTGATCTCTTAAAAAAATAAAAAATACTCCAACTAAAAAAGCAAAAATTGAAAAAAACAAAACTAATGCTGGAGTTTTTAAATTAACAGCTAAAAATGTTCCTGCGATTACTCCTATTAAAATAAATATTCCAAAGGATTTAACCATCTTAAAATCTACAGCGTCATATTCCATATGCGTTTTGGTAGAAATTATTGATGTTGGTATTATTATTGCCAAAGATGTTCCAACAGATAAATGCATCCTAGTAACAATATCAAAATCTAAAACTGTAAAAGCATAGTATAAAGCTGGAACCATTATTATTCCTCCACCAACACCGAGTAATCCTGCCATAAACCCAGCAACTGCCGCAGCTATAGCTAATACAACTAATAAATTTATTATTTCATTTATATTTGAAATATCCATTATTTATTTACCTGGTTAGCTTTTTCATTATTTTGAACAATTGTCATAATATGTTTCGTTTTTTGAAAATCAGATTCACGAGCCATTAAATTGTCACTTAGATATCTTTTCCATTCCTTTGATCCTATTTGACCATGGTATAAACCAACAGTATGTCTCATTATGTGATTAACTTTTGTTCCTAATTTAACTTCTTTTTCAACGTATTCTAGAAGGTGCTCAGCTACCTGCTCTCTGGTAGGATTAATTTTTGTATTAAATATTTCCTTTTCGATTTCTACTAATGAATATGGGTTTTGATATATAGATCTTCCAATCATTACTCCATCACAATAATTTAAGTGATTATTAATTTCATCTATTTTAGATATACCTCCATTTATAATTATTTCTAAATTTGGGTTTTGTTTTTTAATCTCATAAACCATATTGTAATTAAGTTTTGGAATATTTAAATTTTGCTTAGGAGAAAGCCCTGACAATATTGCTTTTCTAGCGTGTAAAATAAATGTTTTTGTACCCACATCTCTCAATTTGTGAATAAAATTATTTAAATACTCAAAGCTTTCTACATTATCAAATCCTATTCTAGTTTTTGCAGTAACTGGAATTTTACATGAATTAACCATCGCACTTATGCATTCAGCTACAAGGTCAGGCTCTTTCATTAAACAAGCGCCAAACATATTTTTTTGAACTTTTTTACTTGGACAACCTAAGTTAATATTAATTTCATCATAGCCCATATCTTCTGCAATCTTCGCAACTTCAGCTAGCTCTTCTTTATTTGATCCACCAACCTGCAATGCTAGTGGTTTTTCCTCCGGACTATAAGATAAGATTTTTTTTCTATCCCCATGTATTGCAGATTTAGTAGCAACCATTTCAGTATAAAGCATTACGTTTTTGCTCATCAATCTTAAGAAAAAACGATCGTGTCTATCTGTGCAATCCATCATCGGAGCAACAGAAATTTTTCTATTAATTTTGTTTTTAGTATCCAAGAGGTTTACCCATTATTTTATCAGGAAGCCATGTAACTATCTCTGGAAAGATACACAAAATTAAAATTGCTAATGCCATTATAATCATGAATGGTATAGAGCCTTTTAAAATTTCTGACAAACTTACATCTGGGGTAATGCCTTTTATTATATAAAGATTTAATCCAACAGGTGGTGTTATTAATCCTATCTCCATATTAATAGTAAATACAATTGCAAACCAATATGGATCAAAACCAAATGTAGTAATTACGGGCAACAATATAGCAGAAGTCATAACGATTACCGCAACAGGAGGTAAAAAGAAACCAGCTATTAAAAGAAAAATATTTATTAAGAAAAATACAATCCATTTATTGGAGCTTAACTCTACCATGCTTTGAGCTAAAGATTGAGTCACATAAAGTTGTGAAAGTGTAAATGCAAAAAGGTAAGATGCTGCAATGATAAACATTATCATTACACTTTCCTTCATTGAAACTTTAACAATATTCCATATTTTTTTTGGTTGATAAATTTTATAAACGATTGCTATCAATACAAAAACCAAGAATGCTCCAACACCTGATGCCTCTGATGGAGTTGCAACACCACCATACAATACATACAAAACACCTGCTATAATACCTAAGAATGGAAGAACTCTTGGTAATACTTCGAGTTTTTCTCTCAAGGTTGGAGGTGTTTTGTTTTTTAAAGCCTTGGCCGAGTCTTTATCAATAAAATAACTATGTACAAGAGCCCATATGGCAAACATACCTGCCAGCATAAATCCTGGAACTAAACCACATAAGAACAGTCTACCAATGGATGTACCTGTTGCAATTCCATAAACAATTAAAACTATACTTGGAGGAATAAGAACTCCCAGAGTTCCTCCTGCAGCTATGGTACCAGTTGCAATTTGATCAGAGTAACCTCTTTTTCTCATCTCAGGTATTCCCATTGTTCCAATTGCTGCACAAGTAGCTGGACTTGATCCACTTAGTGCAGCAAAGATTGAACAAGCACCGATATTAGAAATAACTAAACCACCAGGAAGCCTCCATAACCATCTATCCAATCCTGTATATAAGTCTTTTCCTGCTGGAGAATTAGCAACTGCCATTCCCATTAATATAAACATTGGTATTGAAAGCAGGACAAACGAATTTAATCCCGCATAGAAAGTTTCAGCAAATACATCTAACATTTGAAAACCTTCGAAAGCAACTAAAAGAGCGATAGATACAAAGCTTAAACCAAAAGCAATTGGTATTCCGGAAAATAATACTATCAAAGTAAAAACAGCAACGATTACTGCAATTAATAATGGATCCATTAGTTAGTATCCTTTTCGTCAGTAAGCTTAATAATTTCTGCTATATATTGTAAAATCATTAGCGCAGCACCTATCATCATTGAAGAATATGGTACCCACAAAGGAGGATCCCAAACTGTTCCTGTTGAGTAATTTTTAGTAAAAGCTTCCTCAACCATTAAAAAGCCGAAATAGAATAAAATTAAAAAAAATAATAAACTGACAAGAGAGGTGAATATTTTAAGTCTTAAAATATTTTTTTTTGATAAAAAATCGTAAATCCACTCCATACTTACATGAGCTTTTTCACTTAATACATAGGCGCTTCCTATAAATGTTGAGGCAACCAGAAGCATTGTAACAAGCTCAGTTTGCCAAGTGATTGCTCTTTGAAAAAAGTATCTTTCAAAAACTAATTCTACAATAACAAGAATTGATAAAAGTAAAGCTATAACAGCAAAAGCTCCACAAGCTCTTGCAACATAATCACAGAATTTTAAGTATTTTTCTTTCATAAAAAAAACCCCTATTTATTGAGAATAAATAGGGGTTCTTTATATATTATTTTATTTAACTGCTAAAGCCATTTCCATAAGCTTATCGCCACCTGGAACTTTTTCAGCAAAAGCTTTATGAGATGATTTAATTGCAATATCAACCCATGCAGCATGATCATTAGCATCCATATATACTAATTTAACACCTGCAGCTTTATATGCTTCTTCAAACTTTTTATCTAAGTTTTCAACTTGAGCTGTCATATATTTTTCAGCGACTTTTCCTGCCTTCATTAAAGCATCTTGTTGCTTTGAGTTTAATTTATCAAAACTCATTTTTGACATCAAAATTGGCTCATACATAAACCATAAACCAAACTTTCCTGGAGGCGTTGCACATTTAACTTGTTCATAAATTTTATAACTTACAAAACTTCCTGAACTAGTATTTGCACCTGTTAATACACCAGTTTGTAATCCAGTATAAATTTCAGATGATGGCATACTTTGTATACCTGCACCAGCAGCTTCTAACATTTGGTTAAATGCTTTTCCTGCAGCTCTCATCACTTGTCCTTTAGCATCACTTGGATTCTTGATACATTTGGTTTTTGATGCGAAACCACCACCTAACCATGCATCAGACAATACAACGACACCAGCATCATTAATTATTTTTTTAATCTCTGTCATCATTGGACCTTTATTAAATCTCAATGCATGATCATGATTTTTTACGGTTCCCGGCATTAAAGTTGCATCAAATTCCGGATGGAATTTAGAAGCATATGCTAAAGGAAATGCTGATATGTCCAATTGTCCAGTAGTCATTGGTTTCCACTGTTCTTTTGGTTTATATAAAGATTTTGCTGGGTAGATTCTTATATCTATTCCAACATTAGCATTTTTAACCTCATCTGCAATTATTTGAACCATTTCGTGTCTTGGATCAAATGAACCATCAGCTCTTGGAGTTCCTGGCCATTGGTGACTTGCTTTTAAAGTTACAGCATAAGCAGATCCAATTAAAGTGAACGCAAGAATGAATGAAGTTAAATATAAAGATATTTTTTTTAACATTTAATTCTCCCTCTATTGTTATTTATGATAGTAATATTAAAATGAAGATATCTTTAAGAGTCAAGGATATAAAAGATACGGTTAATTTTATATAACAAATGAATGGACCTTTAAAAAATCTATTGGTAGTTGATTTAACTAGAGTATTAGTTGGCCCCTACTGCACAATGATATTATCTGATCTTGGCGCAAGGGTTATAAAAGTTGAGGCACCTGAAATTGGGGATGACTCACGTAAATTTGGCCCATTTGTTCAAGATTATTCTGCTTATTTCATGTCGCTTAATAGGGGAAAAGAAAGCATAGCTTTAAATTTAAAAAATAAAGATGATAAAAAAATTTTTGATAAAATTTTATCTAAAGCAGATATTTTAGTAGAAAATTTTAAGCCAGGCACTTTAAAAAAATGGGGTTATGGTTGGGAAGAAGTAAGTAAAAAATATCCTAAACTAATTTACGCATCTGCCTCTGGTTTTGGACAAACAGGTCCTTTAAAAGAATTGCCAGCATACGATATGGTGGTTCAGGGTATGGGAGGATTAATGAGCGTTACCGGTCAACCCAACTCAGAACCAACAAGAGTCGGTACATCTATTGGTGATATTACAGCCGGATTATTTACAGCCATTGGTATTAACGCAGCTTTATACGACAGACAAAAAACTGGAAAAGGAATGTTCATAGATGTATCTATGCTCGATTGTCAAATAGCTATACTTGAAAATGCAATTGCAAGATATTTATCAAAAAATGAAATTCCTGAACCAATGGGTTCAAGACATCCTTCAATTGCACCTTTTGAAGCGTTTAAAACTAAAGACAGTTACATAATCATTGCAGCTGGAAATGATAAATTATTTGAAAAACTTTGTAATATTTTAAATGTGTCTAAAATTTTCACTGATGAAAAATTTAGTACAAATTCTGCAAGAGCAAAAAATATGGATGAGCTAAAAATTATTTTCGAAAATAAACTTTCTACAAAATCTACAAAAGAATGGGTCAATCAAATGGAAAAAGAAAGAATACCTTGCGGCCCTATATACAATATTAAAGAAGCAGTAGAAAATCCTCAAGTAGAAGCAAGAAATATGATAGTCAAGGCTTATCATAAAGTTATTGGGGATTTCAAATTAGCAGGTAACCCTATTAAAATGTCAGCTTACAAAGATCCAAATAAAAGAGGTGACATACCTGATTTAGATGAACATCGGGAAAAAATACTTAAGGAATTTAAATAATTATATTATAAGGAGACAATATTATGTTAGACAAAAGAAAATTTTATATAAATGGAAAATGGGTTTCTCCAAGTAAACCTAACGATCTTGATGTAATCAATCCATCTACCGAAGAAGCCTTTGCAACTATCTCTCTTGGTTCTAAAGAGGATACGAATGCTGCGGTTAGTGCTGCTAAAAAAGCGCTAGTTACATGGAGTCAAAGTTCAAAAGAAGAAAGAGTAAACCTTCTTGAAAAGTTGCTTGATATTTATAAAAAAAGATATTCTGAAATGGTAGAAGCAATATCTATGGAAATGGGAGCTCCCATGGATTGGTCAAGAGATTCGCAAACATCTAGTGGTCAATCTCACCTGGAAGATTTCATAGTAAGACTAAAAGAATTTAAATTTGATGAACAATTTAGTCCTGAGTCAAATAATCGAATTTGTTATGAGCCAATAGGAGTATGTGGTTTGATTACACCATGGAATTGGCCAATTAATCAGATAGCATTAAAAGTTGTCCCTGCATTCGCAACTGGATGTACTATGATCCATAAACCATCAGAAATTGCGCCTATGTCAGCTATGTTGTTTGCAGAAATGATTGATGAAGCAGGCTTTCCTGCTGGTGTTTTTAATCTGGTAAACGGTGATGGTGTTGGTGTGGGTACTGATATTTCAACACACCCTGATATAGATTTAGTATCTTTTACAGGATCAACACGTGCTGGAAAATTAATATTAAAGAATGGAGCTGATACGATCAAAAGAGTATGTCTTGAGCTTGGTGGAAAAGGTGGAAACATTGTTTTTGCAGACTCCCACCCTAATGCAGTTCGTGATGGTATTAGAAATGTAATGAGTAATTCAGGTCAATCATGTGATGCACCAACAAGAATGCTAGTTGAAAAATCTATTTATGAAAGAGCTGTTAAAGAAGCTGCTGAAGAAGCTAACTTAATTAAAGTAGATCATGCGTCTAAAGAGGGAGATCATATAGGTCCAGTTGTTTCAAAAGTTCAATATGATAAAATTATTAGCCTAATTCAAAGTGGTATAGATGAGGGTGCTACTTTGGCTGCTGGTGGTCCTGAACTTCCTAACGGTATGAATAAAGGTTACTTTATTAAACCAACTATTTTTACAGATGTAACTAATGATATGAGAGTAGCTAAAGAAGAAATATTTGGCCCTGTACTTTCAATTATTCCATTTGAAACCGAAGATGAAGCTGTCAAAATTGTAAATGAAACAGAATATGGTCTTGGAAATTATTTACAAACTGAAGACAAAGAAAAAGCTAAAAGAGTTTCTAAAAAACTTAAAGCAGGAACGATTTATGTTAATGGAAATGGTGCTGACCCGGGTGCCCCATTCGGTGGTTACAAACAATCAGGGAATGGACGTGAAGGTGGTGTTTGGGGATTACATGAATACTTAGAAGTAAAAACAATTACACACTGGCCAAAATAATATGATTGGTTATATCATGGTTGGAACTAATGATTTAGATCGTGCAATAAAATTTTACGATGAACTGTTTAAAATTTTAGATTTGGAAAGAACTGAAACTGATGATGTTTGTGCGGGATATTCTCAAAAAGGTAGTAATGGAAAAATTGAGTTTTATGTTACAAAACCTGTAAATAAAAAAGAAGCAACTATAGGTAACGGTTCTCAAGTTTCATTTTTAACTAATACTAGAAATATTGTAGATAAATTTCATGAACTTGGTTTACAACTAGGAGCAACAAGTGAAGGTTCTGGTGGCGAAAGACCAGCAGGTTCAGGTGTTTATTATTCTTATATACGTGATTTAGACGGAAACAAAATCTGTGCCTTTACAAATAGTAAATAGGTAATGTCTTACCAATTTATAAAAGAAAAATTAGATAAGAATAGTGTCATAATACTTGATGGAGGTAATGGTGGAGAGCTAGAGCAAATTGGTGCAAAGATGGATAAAGATTTGTGGGCTGGAAAAAGTGCAATTGATGATCCAGATAAACTTTTTCAAGTTCACGAAAATTATATAAAATCAGGAGCAGATGTAATTACATCAAACACTTACGCAATTACTCCTATATCAATGAAAGAATATGGTTATGAGAAATTTACTAAGGAATGGAACAAAAAAACTGTAGAAATTGCATTAAAAGCTGCTGCTTCGACTAAGAGAGAAATTGCAGTTGCTGGTTCCGTTTCTACATCTGGTAGTTGGGATAAATTAACAAAGAATGAGATTAAACCTGGTTTTGCTGAACAATTAAAAATTTTATCAGATGCAGGTGTTGATTTAATTATTTTAGAAGCAATGACCTCTAAAGATGAAACAGTTGAGAGTATTATTGAATGTTCATCTAAAATTAATTTACCAGTATGGCTTTCTATCTCCTGTGCAATGAATAATGAGGAAGGAAAGTTAATGCATGGCTATCAAGAGAGTGTGACTAATTCCAAAGCTCAGTTTTATGATTATTTAGAAAATTCATTGTTAAAATTTACTCAACTTCATAAAGGGCCAATTTTAGTTGCTCACTCTGATATTAAAGTAACAAGTGAAGCAGTAAAAATTCTTAAAAAAGTTCACAAAGGATCAATTGGTGCTTATCCTAATAATGGATATTTTGAAAAACCAAATTGGAAGTTAGTAGATGATATTTCGCCCTCAACTTATCTTAGAGAGGCAAAATCATGGGTATTAAATGGTGCTCAGATCATTGGGGGATGTTGTGGCGTTGGACCAGATAAAATTAAAGCTATATCAGTTTTAAAATGAATTATGTATTTTAAATTTAATGGATAAAAAAAAAATTATTAGTGAACCAAACCCCTCTCTCAAAATTATAAGAGATAATAAACCAAAATGGTATTTGCCTGAGACAAGAAGAGAAGGATATAGAAATTTACACAAAATAAACAGGTATGGTTTGTTATTTAGATCTG
>CACLRF010000005.1 GCA_902609235.1 uncultured Pelagibacteraceae bacterium | reverse complement strand
AGAAATTATCAAAAAACAAAAAGAACAAAATATATATAATTGATAATCTCTCAAAAAAAAATGACAATAAATATTTTATAAAGATATTAAAAAATAAAAATGTTAAATTAATACAAAAAGATTTAAATTTAATTGCGGACTATCTTAAAATTTATAATTTTGACTATATTTTTCACTTTGCAGCTATATTAGGAGTAAAAAAAGTTATAGATAATCCATACATTACTTTAAAAGATAATATTCTAACAACAATTAATTTAATTAATTTTTCAAAAAAACAAAAAAAATTAAAAAAAATTTGTTTTACCTCAACGAGTGAAGTTTACGCTTATACTTTGAAAAAAAAATTGGCTACATATCCAACACCAGAGGATATAGATTTTTTAATATCAAAAGATTACAATCCTAGGTCCTCTTACCTATTATCAAAAATTGTTGGTGAATATTTAATAAATTATTCAAGATTAAAATTTGTTATTTTTAGACCTCATAATATCTTTGGCCCACAAATGGGATTTGCACATGTAATTCCTCAATTAACAAAAAAAATTTTAAATAATAAAAAAAATAAAGTTACTATTATTAATTCAAAACACAAAAGAACTTTCTGTGACATTGATTTTGCTATTGAATTAATTTTTAATATTTCACATAAAAAAAAATTAACAAATAAAATTTTCAATATTGGATCTCCTGATAAAGAAATTTCTATAATGGAATTAGCTGAAAAAATTAAGAAAATATTAAATTCAAAAAAAAAATTGATATCTTCAAATTTACAAAAATATAACTCTCCAGAAAAAAGGAGACCTAATATGAAAAGAAGTCTAAATTACTCAATAATAAATCATAATTTTGAAAAAGGATTAAAAGATACAGTGCTATGGTATAAAGAGCATTATAGAAAGTAATATGAAACTATCAGTTCCACATATTGACAAAAGTGATATTCGCTCGATTAACTCTGTATTAAAGAGTGGGTGGATTTCAACTTCATCAAAAACGGTTAATGAATTTGAAGATAAAATTTCAAAATTTTGTAATACCAAATACTCTATTGCTCTAAATTCAGGAACTTCAGCAATACATTTGGGTTTAAAAGTTTTGGGAGTAGATAATACTACTGAAGTAATTGTTCCTTCATTAACATTTATTGCTACGGTTAATCCAATACTTTACTTAGGGGCCAAACCAATAATTTTTGATGTAGATCAATACCATAATCTAAAAATTAGAGATGTAATTAATTTTATCAAAAACGAGACAAAATTTAAAAACAACAAAACAATAAATAAAAAAACAAAAAAAGTAATAAAAGTTGTAATTGTTGCACATATGTGGGGGAGAGCTTGCGATTTCACTGAGTTAAAAAATATATGTAAAAAAAGAAATATATTTATTTTAGAGGACGCCGCTGAAGCTTTAGGTTCATATATTAAAATAAAAAAATATAAGCATTGTGGAAGTATGGGCGACATTGGATGCCTATCATTTAACGCTAATAAAATAATTACTACTGGTTCTGGAGGTTCAATTGTTACAAATAACAAAAAATTTTATCAAAGAGTGCAATATCTAGCAAATCAAGCTAAGAATGATACATTTAATTATATTCATAATGAGTGTGGATATAATTACAAAATGAATAGTATAAGTGCAGCTTTAGGAATATCTCAATTAAGAAGGTTAGAAAAAAAGATTGCTCAAAGAGAGAGAATATACAAGAGATATTTGTTTAATTTTAAAAATTCAAAAAATATCAAGATACTGCCTTATGACAGTAAATCTAAAATTAATTATTGGATGAATGTAATATCCTTTAAAAAGTTAAGTTTTAAACAAACATATAACTTAAGTTTAAGTTTGTCTAAAAAAAAAATTGAAACTAGAAGAATTTGGCGCCCTTTAAATTTACAACTTCATTTAAAAAAATTTCAAAAGCATAATATTTATAATGCATCTAAATTATACTTTAACTCTCTTTGTTTACCATCTGATGATAATATTTCCAATACTGATGTTGATAAAATTTCAAATCATATAAAAAAAATTCATGAAACTGTTGTTAATAATAAATTATAATCATAAAGTTTCAAAACAATTTGTTAAGTTTTTAAAATTTAAAAAAATATCTTTTGATTACATTGATAGTAGTAAAAAAAAAAAAATTAAAATTTCAAAAAATTATGATTATTTAATTTCATTTCTTAATTCGATGTATATTAATAAAAGTGTAAGAAAAAAAATAAAAATAAACTCATTTAATTTTCACCCTGGCCCACCTGAATATCCAGGTTTTGGATGTTATAATTTTGCTATGCTTGATAAGGTAAATTTTTATGGAAGCACTGTGCATATAATTAACGACAAATTTGATAGTGGAAAAATTATAAATGTTAAAAAATTTAAATTTTCATACAAAAAATTTAACTTAGAAAAATTAATAAGAAAAACACATGAGAATATTATCAAACAAGCTAAAGATTTTATCAATGATATTCAAAATAAAAAATTAAAAATTGAGGGTAATTTAAAATGGAAAAAAAAGGCTTATACAAAAAAAGAATTTGAAACTGCAAGGGAAATTAAGTTAAACGACACAAGGAAGAATGTATTAAAGAAAATAAAAGCTTTTTCATATAAAAATTATGAAAGTGTTTATTTAAATTTTAAAGGACTAAAATTTGAGCATAAAAAACAATAAAACTATAGTAATAGCAGAAGCTGGAGTTAATCATAATGGCAACATTAATTTAGCCAAAAAATTGATTGATGTGGCTTCCAAAGCTGGTGCAGACTATATAAAATTCCAAACGTTTGATGTAGATCAACTGATTTTAAAAAATACTAAAACTGCTGGTTATCAAAAACGAAACTTAAAAAATAATATTTCCCAGTATCAAATGTTAAAAAAATATCAGTTAACTGATATTGATCATAAAGAACTTTTAAAATATTCAAAAAAAAAAAAAATTAAATTTTTAAGTACAGCTTTTGAGGAAAAGAGTTTAAGTTTGTTAAAAAAATATAAACTTGATTATATCAAAATTCCGTCAGGTGAAATAACCAATTATCCATTTCTTAACCAAATCTCAAAGTTAAAAAAAAAAATTTTACTTTCTACTGGGATGGCAACATTAGATGAAATCAAACAAGCTATTAAAGCCCTAAGAAAAAAAAAAAAATACATTACTATTTTGCACTGTACTTCTGATTATCCAGCAAATTTAAAAGATTTAAATCTTAACTTCATAAAAAAATTAAAAAAATTAGGATGCGAGGTAGGATATTCTGATCATTCTTCTAGTGTAATTACACCATCTATAGCTGTCACTTTAGGTTGTAAGGTTGTTGAAAAACATTTTACTTTATCAAAAAAATTAAATGGTCCAGATCATAAAGCTAGTCTTGAACCTAGAGAATTAAGAAAAATGATAAGTTTAATTCGTGATACTGAAAAGATGTTAGGTTTAAATGATAAAATTATTACTAAAAGTGAGCAAAAAACAAAATTACTGGTTAGAAAATCTTTAGTAGCTAAAAATGATATAAAAAAAGGTGAAATTTTTACTAAAAAAAATATTACAACCAAAAGACCAGGCAGTGGAATTTCGCCATTTAAAATAAACAAATTTTTAGGAAAAAAAAGTCCAAAAAATTTTAAAAAAGATCAGTTGATTAAATAAGCTATGAAAAGAATATTATTTATTTCAAGTTCGAGAGCAGATTATGGATTATTAAGAAATGTAATTCTTGAGACGAAAAATAACAAAAAAATAAAAGTTTTTATTTTTGTTACAGGGTCTCATTTGAGCAAAGAATTTGGCAACACTATCAAAGAAATTGAAAAAGATGGGCTAAAAAAAAATATAATAAAAAAAAAAGTTCTAAAAAAAAATTTTTATGAAAATGATATTTCAAAATATATCTCTCAAACTATAACTTCTACTTCAAGCACACTGGAAAAAATAAAGCCCGAAAAAGTAGTAATTTTAGGAGATAGATATGAGTTATTAGGTTGTGCTATTGCTTCAATGTCTTATAGAATACCAATAGTTCATATTCATGGAGGAGAGGTTACCATTGGTGCAATTGATGATTCAATAAGACATTCAATTACAAAATTATCACATTTACATTTTCCTATTCATAAAGTGTATAAAAAACGATTGATACAGCTTGGTGAAAATCCGAAAACAATTTTTAATTATGGTGGATTAGGAGCTCATTCCATTAAAAATACAAAATTTAAATCTAAGTCTGATTTAGAACATGAGCTTAAAATAAATCTAGATAAAGAAATATTTCTCATTACTTATCATCCAACTACGCTAGAAAAAAATAAATCAAACTATCAAGTTTCAAATTTAATATCTGCTTTAGATAAGTTCAAAAATGTTATTAAAATTTTTACTTCATCAAATTTTGATCATGAAAACAAAATAATTAAAAATAAAATTCTAAATTTTGTAAGTAAAAATAAAGATACTTTTTTTTATTCATCTCTAGGTCATTTGAATTATATTTCCTTAATGAAGATTTCTAGTGTTGTAATTGGAAACTCTTCTAGCGGTGTGCTTGAAACACCTAGTCTTGGCATACCCACAGTAAACATTGGAAATAGACAAAGAGGTAGAATTATTTCTCAAAATGTAATTAATTCGAATTATAAAAAAAAAGATATAATAAAATGTATTGGTAAAGCACTTACTTTTGATAATAAAAAATTATCTAAAATTGGAAGTCCTTTTTATAAAAAGGATACTCCAAAAAAAATAGCAAAAAAAATTATTTCTTTTAAATGTGATTTAAAAAAAGATTTTAAAGATTTAAATTAAAATTTATTTAAGAGAAATTTTTTTTCCAAACTTATTAGATTTTCTTATTCCCTCAATAATTTGCATAGTGTGGTAGGCTTCGTCACCTGTACATAAATTACTTTTTTTATTTTTAATTAACGACCAAAATTGTCTTAATTGAGTAAAGTATATATTATTAAAATTGTAATTTAATTTTTTTTCAACTGCTTTTTTTTTATGGTTATAAAATATTTTAATTTTATTAGTAACTAAAGAACCTTCAACAACACCCTTAGTGCCAATGATTTTAAATGATCTAGATTTTTCAAATTGTAATAAATCTAAATGAACATGACTAACTATATTATTTTTAAATTTTAAAATTGACAAAGCCAAATCATCGCTTGTAATTTCAAGGTTAGAAAATTTACCAACAATACCTTGAATACTTTTTACTTTTCCAAATAATCTTTGAAGGTAATTTATTTCATGACTAGTGTCTAATAAAACTCCTCCTCCTTGATTTTTATGAGCCATATAAAATTTTCTGTAATCTTCCCAAGGATGCCAATTTGGTAAATAAAACCCACACTCAGCTCTCGCAAAAATAATTTTTCCTATTGCTTTTTTTTTTATTAAAGATCGTATTTCAAGAATTACTGGGTGATTAACAAGCATATAGCCAACACCAACTTTTTTTTTTATCTTTTTAATTTTATTCAAAGTTTTTAGGCAGTCTTTAATTTCACTTGATAATGGTTTTTCAATATAAAAATGACACTTTGTATATTTTAATATTTTATTAATAGTTTGATTATGAAGATGAGTCGGTACACAAATAAAAGCTACATCACAATTTTCAGCAGCAACTCTTAGATTTTGGGTAAATGTAAACTTTTTACTTTTACCTAAAAATTTTTTTTTATCTTTTGTATCATAACTAAAAATTGAACTAATTTTTAATTTTTTTCTAAGTTTAATTAAGTTTGTTAAATGTCTTAAACCTATTGATCCTGATCCAAATACTGATACTTTCATCCGGACTTAATATAGCCTTAATATAATTATTACAATTAAAATATGCAAATTTTAGAAAATTCAAATATTAGACAAGCAATGAAAATTTTAAATAAATTTGCGTCTAAAACAATAATTGTAATAAATAATAAAAATAAATTAATTGGCACTTTAAGTGATGGGGACATTAGAAGATCAGTCATAAGAGGATTTGATTTAGAAAGTTCGATAAAAAATATTTACAATAAAAAACCAATTTACATGTATGACAATGAAATCGATAAAAAAAAATTGAGAAAAATTTTTTTAAAAAAAAAAATTCATTTAATTCCTATTGTTAATAAAAAAAAAAGATTAGTTAAAATTTTTCATTTAGAAGATGTTTTAGATTTTGATGATTTAAATTATAAAATTAAAGAATATTCAAAAAAATTAGGTGTAGTTATAATGGCTGGAGGAAAAGGTATAAGAATGCAGCCTTATACTAAAATTTTTCCAAAGCCTCTTTTACCAATGGGAGAAGATACAGTTATTGATTTGATAGTATCTAAATTTTTAAATTTTAAAATTAATAACTTTTACATCACAACAAATTATAAGCATCAAGTAATCAATAATCACTTTAAAAAATACAAATCAAACATCAATTATAAATTAATTAAAGAAGATAAAAAGTTGGGAACCGCAGGTTCTTTAGCGTACTTAAAAAATTCAGATGAAGATTTATTTTTTATATCTAATTGTGATGTAGTGATTAGTCAAAATTATAATGATATTTTAAATTTTCACACTAAAAATAAAAATGACTTTACAATTGTTGCATCAAGAAAATCAATTAATTTTCCTTATGGAGTTTGTTTGCTTAATGATAAAAAAAAATTTGAGGGCTTTAAAGAAAAACCAAATTATAATTTTTTGCTTAATACAGGTTTGTACTTAATAAATAAAAAAGAATTAAAATTTTTGAAAAAAAATCAAAAATTAGATATGGATGATTTAATTTTAAGACTTAAAAAGAAAAAAAAGAAAATTGGTATATTCCAAATAAATCATGATAATTGGCAAGATCTTGGTAGCTGGAAAAATTATAATAACCATATAAAAAATTACTAAATAATAAATTGAATATAGAAAAAATAAATGGATTGGAGAAAAGGAAATATTTTAAATCCTTTTTTTAAATTTTTAATATAAATAGATATAATATAGATACTTGATTTAAAAATGAGTAAAACATTAATATTTATACCAGCAAGGTCTGGCTCAAAAAGAATAAAAAATAAAAATATAAGAAAAATTAACGGCAAACCATTAATATATTGGACCATCAAGTACGCAAAAAAATATTCAAAAAGTGAAGATATTCTAGTATCAAGTGACTCAAGTATTATTAATCAGCTTTCTACCAAAGAGAAAATTAAATGTTTAAAAAGGCCTAAAAGGCTTTCTGGTGATAATGCCAATGTGTATTTTGCTGTAGTTCATGCTTTAAAAAAAATTGAAAATAATAAAAAATATAAATATATAGCGTTACTTCAACCTACTTCGCCAATAAGGCCTAAAAACATGATATCTGATGGGATAAAAATTCTTAAAAAAAATAAAAATTTTCAAAATTTAATTCATTTAGAGAAGACATATTATAAATTAGGCTCTCTTTCTAAACAAAATGAATGGCAACCATTATATGGCTATACTGCTAGAGGGCAGGACATTACTAATCAATATAGGCCTTCTGGATGTTTGTTTTTATATTTAAGAAAAGATTTTGAAAATTTTAAAAAATTTATGAAAAGAAAAAATTATGGATTTATTCAAAATAAGAAAATAGAAACGGTCAATATAGACAATGAAGAAGATTTTATTAAGTTAAAATTTTTATTAAAAAAATAAAAAAGGGTGAATCTATAATATGAACATTTACCAACATGTCGAAAATGTATTTCGTGAATTAGATAGTAAACTACTTTTAGCAACACTAGCAGCAGCTAGAGGGCATCAGGTTATTGTTTCTGATTTAGAAAGCATTGAAAAGGGTATAAAAAAAAAGGTACTTGCTCCAGGAATATTTCATACCAAATCTCTTACTCCAAGTGATCCGAAGATTGCAAGGCATCAGGCTATGATTGACAATGGAATTCTGATTACAAGTATTGATGAAGAAGGTGGTTTAATTATGAATACTTATGATGGTCATGCAAGTAGAAGGTATTCAGAGCAGACAGTTAAACAATCGTCAGCGATTTTTGGATGGGGTCCTCAAGATGTGCAATTCTTGAAACAGTTTTATTCAAAACACTCGGCAAAAATATATAAGACAGGCTCACCACGTGCAGATCTTTGGAAATCAGTTTTTTCAGACTACTGGGGTGTTCCTAAAGGAGTACCTAAAAAACCCTTCCTGTTAGTTGCATCTAACATGAGTTATGCTAATTATAATAAACCCTTTCATGATATTATTAAAAGCAATAGAAAATCAGGGTATTATGATCGTGATCCAAAGATGTTTTTAAATAATTTTGGTCGTGCGGCTGAAGATTATCGCAAGACTGCTGCCTTCATCGAAGCCGTAAAACATCTTGGTAAACATAATAATGGCTATGATATAGTTTTTCGACCACACCAAAATGAGAATATAGATTCTTGGAAAGTTTATCTCGAGGGAATTCCTAATGTTCATGTTCTTCGAGAAGGATCTATCACTGCGTGGGTAAATAATGCTTTTGCCATCATGCACAATAGTTGCACTACTGCTCTTGAAGCTACAGTTTCCCAAAAACCTTTAGTTACCTATATTCCTTTTGAACAGGAGCATGGCTATGAGTTGCCTAATGGACTAGGATATCGGGTTATGTCGAAGGAAGAGCTTTTGAATAAAGTGAATGGTTTGTTTGATGATATAAAATCTAGTGATCAAAATAATTTAGACGCACCAATTCCTGAACAAGTATCAAAAAAGATTTATATCGATAATGGTGAATTAGCGGCTGAAAAGATTATTAAAGTATGGGAGAGTCTTGCTAGTGATGATAATATTTTTTCTAAATCCTCTAACTTGATATTATTTAAATGTCTTCTAAAAGTTATGAAATTTAACGGAATGATTGGTAGAATGTTAAAAAGGATATCTACAAGTAAGTTTAGAGCTGAAAGAAGAAACTTTAAGTTTCCTTCATTAGACAGACATGATATTTGTGGGCGTGTTAATAGATTTAGGGACGTTCTTGGAATAGATGAAAAAATAGTATGTGAGCTTTTATCTGAGCGTACAATTTTAATTAAACGTCTTAGATAAGTATTTTTTAAGAATAATGCAGAACATTAAAAAACTTTTATACCTTTTATCAAGTTATGAACGTAGACGTGCAATGTTGTTGCTAGGAATGATTTTATGTATGGCTTTGTTAGATATGTTAGGTGTGGCCTCAATCATGCCTTTTATAGCCGTCTTGACTAACCCAGAACTTGTAGAAACAAACGAAATTCTAAATACTGCTTATAAGACTTCAAGTATTTTTGGTGTTGAAACTAATCAACAGTTCTTATTCTTTTTGGGTATTTTTGTTTTTATATTACTAATCACCTCGCTTGCTTTCAAGGCATTAACAAATTACGCACAAGTGCGTTTTGCTAGAATGCGAGAATATAGTATTGGTAAACGTTTATTAGAGGGATATCTGCACCAGCCTTACAGCTGGTTCCTGAATCGTCACAGTGCTGAACTCAGTAAAACTATTCTTTCAGATCTTAGTTTAGTTATCAGTAAAGGCTTTGCCCCTATGATGATCTTAATTACACAAAGCGCAGTTACTCTTGCATTATTGACTTTATTATTTTTTGTCGATCATAAACTTACGCTAATAGTTATTATTTCATTAAGTGTTGCTTATGGTCTTATTTATAAATTAAATAAAAATTTAATGACTAGAATTGGTAGAGAAATGTTTAAAGCTAATCAGGGGCGCTTTGGTGCTTTAACGGAAGCTTTTGGTGCATCTAAAGAGATAAAAGTGGGTGGTCTAGAAGAAACTTATATAAAGAAATATTCTGATCCATCAAAAACTCATGCTCAGACCATTGCTTTAGAAGCGCTCGTTAATCAGCTACCTCGTTTTACCTTAGAGTCAGTCGCTTTTGGCGGAATGCTTTTAGTTTTGCTTTATCTGATGGCGCAAGGTGGTGATATTACAAATGTTATTCCTATAATTGCGCTTTATGCATTTGCAGGTTATCGTTTAATGCCTGCGCTACAACATATTTATATTTCTTTAACTCAATTACGAATTGTTGGCCCCGCTCTTGACTCTATTCATAATGATTTGAAAAGTCAGCAATTGAAAATTATTGATAAAGAAGAAAATTCTTTGCAATTAAATAATGATATTAGTCTGAATCATATTTATTATCACTACCCTAATGCATCAAGAGCAGCGTTAAAAGATATAAATTTGAGGATTCCTGTTCGAAATACTGTTGGACTAGTAGGTGCTACTGGTAGTGGTAAAACTACCATTGCTGATATTATTTTAAGTTTGCTTGAAGCCCAGCAAGGGACTTTAGAGGTTGATGGTTTAGTGATTAATAAACATAATCAAAGAGCCTGGCAACGATCGATTGGCTACGTACCTCAGCAAATTTTTTTAGCAGACGATACTGTAGCTGCTAATATTGCTTTTGGTATAGATCCCAAAAATATTAATCAAGAAGCTGTTGAGCATGCTGCTAAAATTGCCAATCTACATGAGTTTGTTATTAATGAATTACCCTCAAAGTATAATACCACTGTAGGTGAGAGGGGTATAAGACTTTCAGGAGGTCAACGCCAGCGTATTGGAATTGCAAGAGCATTATATCATAAACCACGAGTATTAATTTTAGATGAAGCTACAAGTGCTTTAGATAATCTTACAGAACAGGCAGTTATGGAAGCTGTTCATAACTTAAAAAATAACATTACCATAATATTGATTGCACACCGTTTAACCACAGTCAAAAAATGTGATAAAATTTTTTTGTTTGAAAAAGGAGAGTTAAAAAATGAAGGCACATTTGATGAGTTAATCAATATCAATGAAAATTTTAAAAAATCTGTTATTAATTAATAAAAAAATTCAAAACGTTATGATTAAGCTATAATTGCAAATAATCATGAAAAATATGATTACAATTTCATTAAAAATAATTTTAGATATATCTTTGATGTCTAAGGAGTTATTTTAAAAAATTATACAAGCTTAATTTAAATGAATAAATTGCCTTATGTAACTATTATAATACCGTACAAAAATAACTTGTATTATTTGTTTAGTGCATTGAGATCTGTCTTTAAACAATCTTATAAAAACCTTAAAATTTTAATCATATATGATGATGAAGATAAATCTGATTTATTTAAAATAAAAAATTTTTTTAAGAGCATTACCATTAAAAGAAAGATTCCTTTTAACATAATAGTGAATAAAAATAGTTTGGGTGCTGGACATGCTAGAAATGTTGGCATAAAAAAAAGTAAAACAAAATATGTGGCTTTTTTAGATTCAGATGATTTATGGGCAAAGAATAAGCTAAAAATTCAAATTGATTACATGGAAAAAAATAATATCTTATTTTCCCACACTTCTTATCATGTGATTAATGCAAATAATAAAATTATTTCATCTAGACTTGCAAAGAAAAAAATTTTTTTTCAAGATCTAATTACTTCATGTGACATAGGTTTATCGACTGTAATTTTGAATTCAAGTTTAATTGGTAAAGATAAACTTTTATTTCCAGGAATTAAAACTAAAGAAGATTATGTTTTATGGTTACGAATAATTAAGAAAATCAAAACTATAAGAGGACTTAATATTAAACTTACTTACTATCGTAAAACTAAAGGTTCCTTATCATCTAATAAATTGCTAAGCTTGATTAATGGTTACAAAGTATATAGAAATTATATGAAGTATGGTACGGTTAAATCTTTATTTTATTTATATATGTTATCTATAAATTCTTTGAAAAAAATAATTATTAATTAAATCTTAATTCAATTTTTTAAATGCAAGTAGTCTTATTATAAAGAATAAAGTAAATCCTATTATAAAAATACTTAACGATAATAATTTGGAAATTTCACTGATTTTATATCCAAGAAAAATAATTGAAGAATTAACTAATAAAAATAAAATTATAGGTGGTATTATATTCCTATTAAATTTTTTATATATTATATGATGTAAGTGAGTATTATCTGGTTTAAAAATAGATTTTTTATTTATCAACCTATTTATGCTAACAAAAAGAAAGTCATAAACAGGGTACCATAATGGCCAAATTAAAATTGCAGGATGAATATCAAAGCTGTTGTAAAGTTCAATAGTCATAAAACTTATAAAAAACCCAATAAATAAACTTCCAGAGTCTCCACTAAATACTTTAAATTTATTTTTTGAAGGAAGTAAATTTAATATTAGATTTAGAAAACTTGCCATCACAAAAAATTTTAGCAAGTTTATTGTTTCAATGTCATCAATCAAAAAAATATAATAAATTAAACAACTTAAAAAAAAGATTAAAAGTATACCATCTATTCCATCAATATAGTTTGTAGCATTTATTAGTAATCCAATAGCTAGTAACAAAAATGGAATTTTAAATTTCCCTAATTCTAATTTTCCCAAGTATTCATATTGACCTAAATCACTTATAGATATTCCGTTTAAAATTAAATAAATGGATGGAATTATTATTAATACAATTTTGGTTGAAGGTGTTAAATTTATTCTATCATCCACAAAACCAGTCAAACAAATAAAAAAGCCTATTGATACGATTAATTCTATATTATAATTCAACTCACTTTGAGAGATTGTACTTAAAAAAAATAAATAAATAATTAATCCACCAGTATTAATGATTGGTATTTTGTGAATGCCTCTTTTATTAGGTTTATCAAAATACCCCAAATATGTTGATAGATATATAATACTCGAACTGATTAAAATATATATTATGATAAGCTTTAGCGTTAACATTTTTTATTCTAATTCTAGATTAATCTTTAAAATAAAAATTTTATAACTTCTATTTATAGTGTATTAATTTTATCCATTAACAAATTAAATAAAATATATAGTAAAATGACTAAAAAAGCTCTTATAACAGGTATAACTGGTCAAGATGGTTCATATTTAGCTGAATACTTGTTAGACAAAGGATATATAGTTCATGGGATTAAGAGAAAATCTTCTTCATTTAACACAAGTAGAATAGATCATATTTATAAAGATGCTCACTTATCCTCCAATTTATTTTTACATTATGGAGATTTGGCAGATGCTAGCAGCCTAGTAAATGTATTAAATAAAGTTAAACCTAATGAAATATATAATTTAGGTGCTCAAAGTCACGTTGGACATTCATTTGAAATACCAGAATATACTTCAGAAGTAACAGGCCTGGGTACTTTAAGAGTTTTAGAAGCAATGAGATTTTTAAATTTAAAAAAAACAAAATTTTATCAAGCTAGTACCTCAGAACTATTTGGACAAAAACCAAATCAATCAAATTCATTTAATGAAAATTCAATGATGGTCCCCAAATCTCCTTATGGTGTTTCTAAACTTTATTCATACTGGATAACAAAAGTTTATAGAGAAGCTTATAATTTTTATGCTTGTAATGGAATTTTATTTAATCATGAAAGTCCTAGGAGAGGTGAAACTTTTGTTACTAGAAAAATTACAATGTTTTTCGCTAAAAAAATCTTAGGATCTAAAGATATTTTATATTTAGGAAATTTAAATGCAAAAAGAGACTGGGGTCACGCCAAAGATTATACAGAAATGCAATGGAAAATCTTACAACAATCAAAACCTGATGATTATGTAATTGCCACTGGCAGAACTACAAGTATAAGAGAATTTATTAATTTATGTTGTGAGTACTTAAAATTAAAAATTGCATGGAGTGGAAAAGGAATTAAAGAAAAAGCATACTTAATCAAAGATAGTAAAAAAGAACTCATAATTAAAATTGATAAAAAGTATTATAGACCTTTAGAGATAGATTATTTAAAAGGTAATCCAAAAAAAGCTTTGAAAAAATTGAATTATAAACTGAAACATAATTTAAAAGATTTAGTAAAAGAGATGATCGACTCTGATATTAAATTACTAAAATAAAAGTGAAGAAATCTGATAATATTTTTATTGCTGGTCACAAAGGTCTTGTGGGGAATGCGGTTTATAAACTACTTAAAAGAAAAGGTTTTAAAAATATAATTACAATAGAAAAAAAAAAAATTGATTTAAGAAATTCAATTTTAGTAGATAATTTTTTCAAAAATAAGAATATTGATTACATGGTAATGGCTGCTGCTAGAGCAGGAGGTATAATCGCTAATAGTTCAAATCAAAAAGATTTTTTTTTAGACAATATAGAGATTCAAAATTCGTTACTTAAACTTGCGTTAAAAAAAAAAATAAAAAGAACAATATATTTAGGTACTTCATGTATTTATCCAAAATTTTCCAAAGTACCCATAAAAGAGGAAAGCTTATTAACTGGTACTTTAGAAAAAACTAACCAATGTTATGCTATAGCAAAAATAGCTGGTATAAAACTATGTGAAGCTTTATTTGAAGATTATAATTTAGATATAGTATGCTTGATGCCAACTAATGTTTATGGAGATAATGACAATTTTAATAAAGTTACTGGCCATGTCATTCCTGCTATAATATCTAAAATAGAAGATGCAAAAAAAACTAACAAAAAAAGTGTTAAATTACTTGGCACAGGCAAACCATTAAGAGAATTTATACATACTGATGATTTAGCTGAATCAATTATTAAATGTTTATTTGCAAGTAAAAAAGTTCTAAAAAAAAAATATAAATCAAAACTTCCGATTATAAATGTTGGCACAAATGATGAAATTTCAATTAAAAATTTATCTAAATTAATTGCAAAGTTTGTTAGATATAAAGGTAATATTGAATTTGATCGTAAATCTCCTGATGGAACTTATAGAAAAAGACTAAATTCAAGTAAAATTAGAGATCTTGGTTGGTACCCGCGAATTAAATTAAAGGATGGTTTGAAAAAAGTTATTGAAAAAAGGTTTTGAATTTTAGCTTTTGCCTATTGAGCTATTCCTCTATTTCTAAAAACCTTAAAATAAAAAAATAATTTGAGCATTTCAATTAAAATCAGAAAACCATCTTTAAATGCATTTACCTTTTTTTTTCCAGCTATTCTTTTTTTTTCATAAGAAGGCAAACACTTATATTTCATCAAGGATATTTGCATTTTAATTGGTAATTCGACACAAAATCTAAAATCATTAGATTGAACTCCTAAGGATTTATAAGAAGATGTCCTACCCATAAGATATGTATATAAAATGTCACTTATTTTTAGGGAAAATAATATATTGCCAAGCTTAGAAAAAAACTTATTTCCAATATAAGTTATTATTGTATCGTCTTCACTACCTCCTCCAGTTTCGTATCTTGTAGTATATACAAAGTCATTTTCCTTAATTATTTCATACATTTTAAATAGATCTTTATGTTCAAATGATCCATCAGCATTAAAAATACAAAAATACTTTGTATTACAATCATTAATAGCTTCCTTTAATGAGTTGCCATATCCCTTTCCTGATTGATAAAATATTTCAATATTTTTATCATTAATAGCATCAATTGTTGCCCTATCATTAATTTGAAGAGAAACTTTAATTTTACATGATAAATTTTTTAAACTAGCAAGTACCTGAGGTAAAGAATCGCTTTCATCTTTAGCTGGAATAATTAGAGTGAGATCGTCCATTATTGTTATTAAGTTAATATATTTCTTACCATAATATTTGATATTAGATAAATAGAAAAATATGAATAGATTATAATTAAAGTTTTTAAGTCTAAATTATCTTTACTAATCGCATCTTTAAATAATAATAGTAATAAAAAAAGAATTGTAGGGCTAAAGTTTGCTTGCCAAATAGTTAATTGAGGATGT
Source organism: uncultured Pelagibacteraceae bacterium (assembly GCA_902609235.1). Lineage (GTDB taxonomy): Bacteria > Pseudomonadota > Alphaproteobacteria > Pelagibacterales > Pelagibacteraceae > Pelagibacter. The sequence continues at coordinate 39,740 of CACLRF010000005.1, read as the reverse complement.
GAAAGAATTAGGCAGAAAAAAAGTATCAAATTTGAAGCATTAAATCTTAAAATTTTTAGTAGGTATAGATATGTAAAATAACTCAGAATAAATAAAAGAGTATTATTCTGGAATAATAAATTTGATAAGTTGTAAAAAAAACCTCCACCAGAGTTTGTGTATTCATATGATAATGAAAAATCAAAAAAATAAACAATAAAAAGAAATATTAAACTAGTAAAAATAAACCTTAAAGATATTGTTGAAAAGGCAAATTTAAATTTAGTTAAACTTATTAATATAAACGGAAATAAATAAAATAAAAATATTGAAATAATAATAATTATTTTATTAGACAAGTTCTCTAAGGAAAAAGAATCATAACTTAAATCATGGGTATTGTTATTAAAAAGAAAATTTACATCTAGATAAAACAAATAAAGAAAAAAAGGTAAGGATAAAATTATATTTAATAAAGTAATTATTAATAATTTTTTACTAAAAAGAAATTTTTTTGAAAATTCAAAATAAAAATATATTACAAAAACACCAAAATTTGGGCTACTGTAAGCTGCTAGCGCTAAAAAAAAAGTATTTAGAAGAGCATTTTCAAAAGGTCTTTTATTTGTTGTGAATTTTAAGTAATAAAATATTGAAATAATAAAAAACAGTATCCCTAAAAGATGGGGATCAGTCCAAATAGAATATGATCTAAATGTCGGGAATAGTAATATGATTGATGCAAATAATTTTAGGTAATCTTTTGAAACTCCTCTAAATTTTATTTTAAGACATTTATAAAAATATATCGGGATAAATAAGTAAATGTGTAAGAAAAATATTCGTCTACCTAGTTCTCCAAAGTCAAATATTATTGAACCTAGTATATATAAAAATGGCGATTGCCTATGTCCTAAATCATTATAATTTAATAAACTGACCAAAAAATCATTATTAAATTTCTCATTTAGATATTTAAGAGCTTGGTAATCAGAAAATGCAGCACCTAAGGAGTCTTCTCCATAATAGAAACCGCCTATTAATGAAAAATATAATAACAGTATAAAAATAAATACATTTTTTTTTATTATCATTTATGAAGTATATAATTCAAAAATAAAATATTAATAGAATATTCATCAATGAAAGCTATAATTAAATTTTGCTGAAGCTTATTAGATTATTTAATTGAAAAAAATTATATAAGTTAATGAAAAAAAATTTTGTTTCTATTTTAATTACTAATTATAATAAAAGTAGTTACTTAAAAAAATCGATTAATTCTTGCTTAAGACAAAATTTTAATAACAAAGAGGTTTTAGTTTTTGATGATTGTTCAACAGACAACTCTCTAAAAATTTTAAATAAATTTAAAAATATTAAAATTATAAAAAATAAAAAAAAAAAATTTAAAAGTGGTCCTCTAAATCAAATTTATGGCCTTAATAGGCTTTTCAGAATGTCAAAAGGAAATATCATTTTTTTGCTTGATAGTGATGATATGTTCAAAAAAAATAAATTATCCGAAATAATTAAAATTTTTAAAAAAAATGAAAAAATTAATTTTATTCAAGATACACCAATAAATAGTTTTTTTAAAAAAAAGATGTCATTAAAGAAAAAAAATCATTTTTTTTCAATTTGGCCAAGTTTTTTTCCTACAAGTTGTATTGCATTTAAAAGAAAATTTTTTGATAATTTTTTAAAAGTTTTAAAAAAAAATAAATTTTCTAATCTTGAAATTGATGCAAGATTATCGATTTATGCTTATATTAAAAATCAATTTTATATAACTAATAAATGCTTAACTGTTTATAATTATGATGAAACTGGTATTTCTTCAAAATATAGAAAGTATAGTAAATTTTGGTGGAAAAAAAGAAATGAAGCTTTTGAATATATGCTATCTTTGATGAAAAAATTTAATACCAAATCACGTCTTGGCCCTGATTATTATTTAACTAAAATAATTAATTTATTTATTTAATTTTATGTTACAAAACTAAAAATTAAAAAAAAATAATTTGAAAAATATAATTGTAATTACTGGTGGTGCAGGATTTGTTGGGTCAAATTTAATTGAATTCCTTGTTAGAAATACAAATTACAGAATTATAAGTATAGATAATTATTCTTCTGGAAGTAAAAAAAATCATATCTTAAATAAAAAAATAAAATATATTAATGGCCATACCAAAAATATACATAAAATTTTAAGCAAATATAAAAATAATATAAAAACTATTTTTCATTTTGGTGAATTTTCAAGAATTTACCAAAGTTTTTTACACATGAATGAATGCGTCCAATCAAATTCGATTGGCTCTGTTGCAGTATTTAATTATTGTTTAGAGAATAAAATTAAATTGATATATTCTGCTACTTCTGCATCTCTAGGTAATGCTGGGAGAGATAAAAACTTATCTCCATATGCATTTACAAAGTCAAAAAATATAGAATTTTTAGAAAATTTAAAAAAATGGTTTAGATTTAAGTATGAGGTAATTTTTTTCTACAATGTTTATGGTCCAAAACAAATTAAAACTGGAAAAATGGCAACGGTAATAGGCATATTTGAAGATTGTTATATAAAAGGTAAAGCATTACCTGTTGTGAGGCCCGGTACTCAGTCAAGAAGATTTACTCATATAAAAGACACAGTTGAAGTATGTTTCAAAGCTTGGAAAGCTAATAAGTGCAGATATTACAGTATTTCCAATAATACCAGTTTAACAATATTAGAAGTTGCAAAATTATTTAATTCTAAAATAAAGTATTTGTCTCCAAGAAAGGGTGAGAGATATGCTTCAGCCTTATCTGGAATGAGCTTAAATAACAAGGTTCATAGAAATTTAGGCAAGGTTCAGTTGAAAAATTATATTTCTGAGTTTATTAAAAAACACTCATAATTTCGAACTAAATTTCACACAAATCCTTGTTTACAAGTATTTTTAATAATGTATAAAACACACGCCGGTAATTATTGCGTAGGTGTTATACCCGATCCCATACCGAACTCGGAAGTCAAGCCCTACAGCGCCAATGGTACTTTGTCTTAAGACATGGAAGAGTAGGTCGTTGCCGGCATATAAATATAATTATGAAAATTAAAAGCTCATTAAAATCAATTAAAAAAAGAGATCTCAATTCTAAACTTGTTAGAAGAAGAGGAAGAGTTTACATCATAAATAAGACTAATCCGAAGTTTAAAGCAAGACAGAAGTAATTTTTATGGATAATGAAAACCATAAAAATACCTGGAACAATTTTACAAAATTTGTGTTGTGGGGAACTGTCGTTGTTATAGTTGTTTTGGTTTTAATGGCGATATTCTTACTATAATACTAGTGTATGAAAATTACTTCTATTTTAGAAAATCAGAATATTGAAAAACGAGTTGCAATTACACCTGAGATTGCAAAAAAATATTTGTCACTTGGTTTTGAAGTTTCTTTGTCTGAGAATTATGCAAGTCATTTGGGGATTCAAGATGAAGAATATAAAGTGTTAGGTGTATCAATTTCAAAAAATGATAAAGATATTATAACTAATGCAGATGTTATTGTTCAATTATCTTTGTTAGGTAATGATAAAAGTTCTTTATTAAAAAAAAATCAAACATTTGTAGGAGTATTAAATCCATATGACAATGAAGAACAAATAAATGATTTGGTCAAAAAACAAATTAACATTTTTTCACTAGAATTACTTCCAAGGATAACAAGAGCTCAGTCCATGGATGTATTGTCTTCACAAGCAAACCTTGCAGGTTATAAAGCAGTGGTGGAATCGTTTGCTAATTTTGAAAAGGCTATTCCAATGATGATGACAGCAGCAGGAACTATTCCTGCAGCAAAGGTATTAGTAGTTGGTGCAGGTGTTGCAGGATTACAAGCTATTGCAACTGCAAAACGAATGGGAGCCATTGTGTTTGCAACAGATGTTCGAATGGCTTCAAAAGAACAGGTTGAAAGTTTAGGGGGAAAATTTTTAACAGTCGAGGGTGTAGAAAATCTTGAGACCGAAGGAGGTTATGCTAAAGAAGCTTCTGATGAATTTAAAAAAAAACAGGAAGAATTGTTATCTGAAACATTAAAAAAGATTGATATTGTGATCTGTACAGCTTTAATACCAGGAAAAAAAGCACCGTTAATTATTAAAGAAGATATGATTAATCATATGAAAGCTGGCTCAATAATTTATGATTTAGCAGCTATTCAAGGTGGAAATACTGCATATACTAAGGTTAATGAAATTGTAGATAAAGATGGTGTAAAAATAATGGGAGAAAGTAATATTTTAAATAAACTTCCAACTTCTGCATCAAATTTATATGCAAAAAATGTATTTAATTTTGTTTCAAATTTATATGATAAAGAAAATAAAAAAATAAATATAAATTTAGACGATGAAATAATAGAGAAAACTCTAATAAAATAGTATTATGGAAATTGATCCTTTTATATTCAGATTAAGTATTTTTATACTCTCAATTTTTGTTGGATATTATGTAGTTTGGAGCGTAACTCCGTCTTTACATACACCTTTAATGTCTGTTACCAATGCAATTTCATCAGTAATAATTGTTGGTGCTATCATTGCAGCTCTAGCTGGTAATTCTGTTAATGTCTTTAATATTTCAAGCATTTTTGGGTTTTTAGCAATATCGTTAGCAGCAATTAATATATTTGGGGGCTTTTTAGTAACTCAAAGAATGCTCGCAATGTACAAAAAAAAGAAAAAGGATAAATAATGTTATCAGCAAATTTATCAGCTATATTTTATTTAATTTCTGGAGTGTTGTTTATTTTAGCCTTAAGAGGACTTTCTTCCCCCGAGACGTCAAGACAAGGAAATTTCTTTGGAATTTTAGGTATGATTATTGCAATAACAGTTACCTTTTTATCTATTGGGAATTTTTCAAATGGATTTATTGCTGTTTTAATTTTTCTTTTGATAGGAGGGTTAATCGGTGCTTATATAGCCTATAAAATTCCAATGACAGCGATGCCAGAATTAGTTGCTGGTTTTCATAGTTTAGTTGGGCTTGCAGCAGTATTTGTTGCAATAGCTGCTTTTTTAAATCCAGAAGCTTTCAGCTTAGGATCTCCTGGCAATATTAAACTTGGTAGCTTAATAGAAATGTCAATTGGTGCAGCTGTTGGTGCAATAACTTTTTCAGGTTCTGTAATTGCATTTTTAAAACTTCAAGGAATAATGTCTGGCTCGCCTATAACTTTTAAAGGCCAACATGCGTTGAATGCATTAATATTGATTTCAATTATAGTTTTAATTTTTTATTTATGTTCTACACAATCATCTAATTTATTTTGGATATTAATTGGAGTTTCTTTTTTAATTGGTTTTTTAATTATTATTCCAATTGGTGGAGCAGATATGCCAGTCGTAATCTCAATGCTTAACTCATATTCAGGTTGGGCAGCCGCAGGAATTGGTTTCACTTTAGAAAACACAGCTTTGATTATTACAGGAGCATTAGTTGGTTCATCAGGTGCAATCCTTTCTTACATAATGTGCAAAGGAATGAATAGATCATTCTTCAATGTTATTTTAGGAGGTTTTGGAGCAACTGATCAATCTGAACAAGATAAAAATAGAGAACAAAGACCAGTTAAAAGTGGAAATGCAGATGATGCTGCGTTTTTGATGAAAAATGCATCCTCAGTTATTATTGTACCAGGATATGGAATGGCAGTAGCACAAGCTCAACATGCGTTGAGGGAAATGGTTGATACATTAAAAAAAAACGATATTAAAGTTTCCTATGCTATACATCCCGTAGCTGGAAGAATGCCTGGTCATATGAATGTTTTGTTAGCAGAAGCAAATGTGCCATATGATGAGGTATTTGAACTTGAAGAAATAAATAATGATTTTGTAAATGCTGATGTTGCTTTTGTTATAGGAGCCAATGATGTAACAAATCCGGTTGCGAAAACAGACCCTCAAAGCCCAATATATGGGATGCCAGTTTTAGATGTTGAAAAATGTAAATCAGTTTTGTTTGTTAAAAGAAGCTTATCACCTGGATATGCTGGAATAGACAATGATCTTTTCTATAATGAAAAAACATTGATGTTATTTGGTGATGCAAAGAAAATGACTGAGGATATAATAAAAAATATAAGTTAAAAATATATTTTAATTATATTTTAAATATTATGTTTTTTAGAGAAATATCGATTAAATTTTATAAAATTATTTCATTTTTTTACACTTTTATTTTTGGCAGAAAGAAAATGCAATTTTTTAACGATATCTTATTTTCATTAACATTAGATGCAAAAGGCTACAAGAATTTTGGTAATTTAAATAAAACTGGTGAAAAAAGATTTATTAATAAAATAAATAAGGAACTTTTATTTTGTTTAGACATCGGAGCTAACGTAGGTGATTATACAAATTTATTACTTTCAGAAACAAAAGCAAAAATAATTTCATTTGAACCATTACCAAGGGCTTTTGAGGATTTAAAAAAAATAGAGTTGAGCAACCCAGAAAGATTGAAAGTTTTCAATATAGCTTTAGGGGATAATAATGAAATTTTGGACTTAAACTATTCAAATGAAAAATCTCAAACTGCCTCATTTTCTAACGATTTAAATAAGCTTTCGTTTTATAACTTTAAAGACAACAAAAAAATTAAAATTAAGATTTCTACATTGGATGATTTTTTTTTAAAAAATTTAGATTTATTCCAAAATAATATTGATTTAATTAAAATTGATGTAGAAGGTTTTGAATTTGAGATATTAAATGGTGCAAAAGAAATAATTAAAAAAAAGTCTCCTAAATATATTCAAGTGGAATTTAATTGGCATCAATTGTTTAAAAGACAAACAATGTACAATTTTTCAAAACTACTTGATGGTTATGATTTATTTAAAATTCTACCACATGGAAATGATTTGATTAAAGTTGATGCAAATAGACCAGAGACCAACATATTTCATCTTGCTAATTTTGTTTTCATAAGAAAAGATATTTCAGGTTATTGGCAATGAAAAAGAACTTGATAATATTTTATCCATCCTATGAAAAGGGAGGAGTGACCAATATACTCAAAAATCTTATTGAAAGTAAAAACAAAAAAAAATTTAGGATTCATATTATAAGCTCCGATCAATTTTTAAAAAATATTAAATCAAGTAAAAAATTTATTTTTCATAGCGTGAAGAAAAATATTACAATTCCTTTTTTTCCTCATCGATACAATACAGCGTTAAACGGTATGTTTGTTCTTTTTTCGTTAGTAAGCAAGTTAAAATCAAATATTGTTATTCATTCAATGCAAAGCAATGTAGCTGCCATAATTGTATCAATCCTTAAGAGAAAAAAAGTAATTATCAGAAATTCAGAAAATCCAATTTATTCAACACTTAACTCTGAAAATTATTTTTTTGGAATTTTCACTTTTCTCTTAAAGTTTTTATTTTATAATTTTGCAGATGGGATAATTACTAATTCAAAAGGGTCAGCGCAAAGCTTAAAGTATTTTGTATTTGATAAAGAGAAGATTAAATATATTTATAATCCATACTTAAAAAAAATTAACAGAAAAAAATTTAAGAAATTTAATTATATTATTAATATTGCTAGATTGAGAAAACAAAAAGATCATGAAACTTTAATAGAGGCTTTCAAAATATTTTTAAATAATAATAAAGAATATAAACTTTTGATTTTAGGCCATGGTAATTTAGAACACAAACTTAAGCTAAGATGTAAAGAATTAGGTATTTTGGATAAAGTAATTTTTAAGGGCTGGGTTAAAAATACCAAGACTTATTTAAAAAAATCAAAAATTTTTGTTTTAAGCTCAGTTTATGAAGGTCTTGGCAATGTTTTGATTGATGCAATAAATTTTGATATTCCATGTATTTCTACAAATTGTCCAAGTGGCCCTAGTGAAATTTTACTTGATGGAAAAGGAGGATACCTTTGTTTGGTAAAATCACCTATACAGCTAGCTAACAAAATGAATTATAGCGTTAAAAACTATTCCGAGTCTTTAAAAAAAAATTCTTTTGCAAAAAAATCACTAGATCGTTTCTTAATTTCTATTCAATCAAAAAAATACTTTGATTATTTATATAAATTTAACTAATTATTGGTTGCTATGAAAACAAAAATATTTTGTGATATTGCTGATCTAAGACTTATTAAAAAATTTGAAAAAAAAAAAATTGTACAGGGTTTCACTACAAATCCGTCGCTAATGCGAAAAGCTGGAGCAGAAAATTATAAGTTATATTCTAAAAAAATTTTAAATATTTGTAAAAAAAAACCTGTATCACTTGAGGTTTTTGCAGATGACCCTAAATCAATGATTAAACAGGGATTATCTATAAATTCATGGGGAAAAAATGTTTTTGTGAAGGTTCCAATAGTCAACACAAAAAATAAATTTACAGGAAAAGTAATTAAAAAATTAAACAATCAAAATATTAAGCTTAATATAACAGCAGTTTATACCGCAGAACAAACTAAAAAAATTTTAAAACTTATAAATAAAAAAACAAAAGTTATAATTTCAATTTTTGCTGGTAGAGCTGGTGATACTGGAAAAGATCCAATTCCTGAATTAAAAAAAAGTATAAAATTAGCAAAAAATTACAAGAATGTAGAAATATTATGGGCAAGTGTAAGGGAGCCTTATAATTATTTGCAAGCAAAAGAGCTCGGCTGTCATATCATAACTATACCTCCATCAATAATTGAAAAAATTGAGAATTTTGGCAAAACTTACAAACAATTGACAGTAGAAACTGTTAAAGGTTTTTTAAATGATAGTAAAAAATCAAATTTTATAATTAATTAATTTTCAAACAAGTTATATATTTTCAATAAAAACCTTTTACAAAAAGACAATTAATTTTTTCTAGCAAAAACCATGTTAATATTCTTATGTTTGAAACTAATTAATTGATCTAATTTTATAAGTTTAAAATCAGGTAACATTGTTTTTAATTTTGTTTTAGATTTATAATTGTTCTCATTTTCAATATATAAAACTGAAATATTTTTATATAATTTGGATTTTTTAATTTCTTTGATAACATTTAGTTGATGGCCCTCAACATCAATCTTTACTAGTAAATTATAAGGTTTAAATTTTTTTTCGATCATATCAAAAAATTTATAATTTTTTGTGATCACTTTTTGACTTTTAGTATTTTTTTTGTCTTTTTTATCAATTAATTTGGAGACACCACTATGATTTTTATTAATACTTAAGTCAGCAAAGCCATTAAAGTTAGTAATAGCGACATTATAAAGGGCGCAATTATTTGTATATAAATTTTTTTTCAATTTTTTATAAATTAATCTTGATGGTTCAATAGCAATAATTTTTTTACAATTTTTATTATTGTTTGCTATTAAGGAGAATATCCCAATATTTGCACCTATATCTAAAAAAAAAAATTCTTTTTTATATTCTTTGATAAATGAATTTAGATAATTTCCATATGCACCGCCACATGCAAATCTAAATGTTGTATCTTTAAAATCAACATTGTTTAATTTAACAGCATAGTAGGAGAAGCAAAAATTTCCCAGGCTTAGATATTTAATAAAAAAATTATAAATGAATGTTTTTTTGTAAACAATAAGGTCTACAAAATATTTTATTATTTTATGTAATAAAAAATTATAGGAGTATTTTATTTTATTCATTAATTTGGTTGCGGGGGACGGATTTGAACCGCCGACCTTCAGGTTATGAGCCTGACGAGCTACCAGACTGCTCCACCCCGCGGTATATTTAAATTCTGTTCTTAAGCTTGTTTAACTTTTTGACTCTTTTAATATTTTCTTGAAGAATTCTTTTTTTCTTCTCTGAGGGTTTTTCATAAGTATTTTTTAATTTAATAACTTTAAAAAAACCATCTCTCTGAAGCTTTCTCTTTAAAACTCTTAAAGCTTGTTCAATATTATTATCTTTTACTTCTATTTTAATAACTACCTCCAAAAAAGTGGTTAACTAACACTTTTATAAATTTATGTCCATTAATTTTATTCATTATACTGAACTGATATTAGCTTGTTTTTCTTTTTCTTTTTTTTCTTTTTTAATTCTTCTTTCAGCTTTTTCTAAAGCTTCAACCAAATCCTTTTGACTAAATAGATTTAATGCAACAGGATCTTTTGGATTCAAGTTATTATAATTCCAATAACTTTTATTTCTAATTGCTGTAACAGAATTTTTAGTAACCCCAACTAATTTTGCAATTTGAGAATCTTTTAGAATATTATGTTGTCTAATTAACCATAAAACTGAGTCAGGCTTATCTTGTCTCTTAGAAAGAGGAATATATTTTTTTGTTTTTTTTTCTGTATTAGAGATTTTAATATCTGCACTTTTAATTTGAAGGGCTCTGTTTTCATCTTTAGAAGATAACTCAATTTCTTCTCTAGTTAATTGTCCTGAAATAATAGGATTATAACCTTTAATTCCTTTTGCAACTTCACCATCAGCAATTCCTTGAATTTCTACCTCATGAAGATGACAAAAATTTGCAATTTGTTTGAAAGTTAAAGTTGTATTTTCAACAAGCCATACAGCAGTAGCCATTGGCATTAAAGGTGCATTTGACATCTAAATTTTCTTATCTGATTTAAAGTTTTGAAATTTTTTATTAAATTTACTTATTCTACCTTTATCCATTAATTTTTGTTTTCCACCAGTCCAAGCCGAATGGGATTTTGGATCAATTTCTAATTTAAGTAAATCACCTTCTGCACCCCAAGTTGATTTTGTTTCAAATTGAGTCCCATCAGTCATTTCAACTTTAATTGTGTGATAGTTTGGGTGTATGTCTTTTTTCATATCGAGACTTATAGCAAATGAATTTTATAACACAATTAAAAGTTATCTAATTTTTTGAGCATTTCGTCGTTAATTGCAGCACTTGAAGCCTTAATATCAATTTTATTTAAATCAAATTTATGAATATTGTTTACTATTCCTCCTGCTTCTTTGACTAATATTTCTCCAGCAGCGATATCCCAAAGATTAATATTATTATGAAAAAATCCATCGAGTCTACCAGATGCAACATAAGCTAAATCTAAGGCAGCACATCCACTATATCTCATATTAAGATCGCTAAATTTAACACCTTCATGGTTACTAGAAAACAAACAATCATCAATGGAATTTTTTTTTGATACTCTTAGTCTTCGGTTATTTAAGAATGCACCTTTATCTTTTTCAGCAAAAAACATTTCATCTTTGATCGGGTCAAAAATTAAACCACTTACGATTTCCTTTTTTGATTGAAGAGCAATGCAGATAGCAAAGTGGGGTATACCATGTAAAAAGTTTGTAGTCCCATCAATTGGATCAATAATCCAAATATTTTCTTTATCATTATTTTTAATCACACCAGTTTCTTCAGTTATAAAAGAATAGTTTTTTTTAATTTTTGATAATTCTTCAATTAAAATTTTTTCTACATGTTTGTCTGTTTTTGTTACAAAATCATGAGGTCCTTTTTTGGATACTTGTAATTTTTCAACCTCTCCAAAGTCTCTAATAGCATATTTAGATGCTTTTTCTGCAGCTTTAATCATTATATTAAGATTTGCTGATATTGAAATCATTGAGATTATATTTTTTTTATATACTCGAAGGTTCTAGTATCAATAATTACTTCATCATCTGATTCTATAAAAGGTGGAACTTGAATATTTAAACCATTATCTAAAGTTGCTGGTTTGTATGATGATGAAACGGTTTGTCCTTTAAGTGCCGCATCAGTAGTTTCAATTTTACATTGCACTTGGTTAGGTAATTCAATTGATAGTGGGTTTTTATTATAAAAACTTACAGAAACTTGTAGGTTTTCAGTTAAAAGTTTGCCCTTGTCACCCACAGTCTCTTTTTTAATTTCTATTTGTTCAAATGTTTTTGGATCCATAAAAAAATAATTAGCTTCATCACTATAAAGATAGTTAAAAGTCGTTTCCTCCAATGATGCTTTTTCTACTGTTTCGCTTGATCTAAATCTTTCATTTAACTTTGTATTTTTGTTTAAGCTTTTCATTTCAACTTGAGCAAACGCACCACCTTTTCCTGGTTTTACATGTTGGGTTTTCAAAACTTGCCATAAGTCATTTTTATACTCTAAGAGCATTCCAACTCTTATTTCTCCGGCATTAATTTTCATTTTAATCTTTCTATAGCTTGTAACGGTTTATATTTTTTATTTTTCCAAATGTAGCCTGAGATAGCTAAAAAATTGGCATTATTCAATAATAGATTTTTATAATTAAAAGCATTAATTCCACCAATAGCTACTGTTGGTATTTTTGTAAATTTTTTAAGTTTATTTATAATCTTTACAGAGGCTACATACTTAGTTTTTTTAGTTTTAGATTGATTAAAAGCACCAAAGGCAATGTAATCAGCTTTAGCTTTAATTGCTTTTTTTGCTAAATTTATAGAATTATGACAAGTAATTCCTATAATTTTTTTTCCAAGTATTTTTTTTGCTTTCTTAATATTCATATCTTTTTGACCTAGATGGCAACCATCTGCATCTAATTTTAAAGCAAGTAAAGGATCATCGTTAATTATAAATTTTACTTTATTTTTTTTACATATGTTCTTAATTTTTTTTCCAATTATCATTTTCTTGTTCTGAGAGTAACTTTTAAGTCTGAGCTGAAAAAAACTTACTTTCCCAGTTTTTAAAACTAACTTTAGATTTCTATAGAAAGAATTAGGTATTTTATTGGGAGAAATAAGATAAATAAATTTTTTTTTATTTATTTTCAAGTTCGCTCGACCATTTTGCTTGAGCAGCCAAGGTACACATCTTAGCTCTATGATTAAAAGTAGTTTGAATAGCCTCTATATTTTTAATATCTTTAGACCAAACTTTTAAAGCGCTTTGTTGAAGAGCTCTTCCATATGAATAGGTTATTATAAAATTTGTGTTATTATTTTTATTAATTAAATTTAAATTTTCTGTAGCTTCAATTTCAGATTGCCCTCCAGACAAAAAAGCTATTCCAGGAACTTCATTTGGAACTGAATTTTTAAGGCATTCTAAAGTTTTGATGGAAACTTCTTCACCAGAAATTTTATTTTCTGACAAACTGCCAGACAAAATCATATTTGGTTTTAATATTATTCCTGAGAGATCAATTTTGTGTAAAATTAGTTCCTCAAAACACTTTTTAATTACCTCTGATGTTTTATTCAAACAATCTTCAGCAGAATGGTTTCCATCCATTAACAACTCAGGTTCTACTATTGGAACCATTCCATTTTCTTGTACTAGTGCAGAGTACCTAGCAAGTGCATGAGCATTACTGCTAATTGCCAGTTTGCTTGGGCATTCATCACTAATAGAATATACACCTCTCCATTTTGTAAATCTTGCTCCAAGATCATAATATTTTTTTAATCTATCTCTAAGACCATCTAATCCTTCCGTAATTTTTTCTTTAGGGGAATTTGCTAAATCTTTTGCACCTGTATCAACTTTAATTCCAGGAACTGCACCTGAACTAGATATTAAATCTGGTATTGATTTTCCTGTACTCGAAATTTGATTTATAGTTTCATCGTAAAGAATTACACCACCTATGCAATTCTTCATTCCATCTGAAGAAAAAAGAATTTCTCTGAAGGAAAGTCTATTTTCTGGAGTTGATTTGACATTTACTGCTTCTAGTCTTTTTGTCATAGTTCCATTGCTTTCATCAGCAGCAAGTATACCTTTACCATTGGAAATTATTTTAAGTGCAATTTTATTTAATTCAGACATTTTAATTTAATGCGGTTATACCAGGAAGGTTTTTACCTTCAAGATATTCTAAAAAAGCTCCACCAGCAGTTGAAACAAAATTAAAATCATTAACAGCCTTTAAATTATTTAACAAAGAAACTGTGTCCCCACCACCAGCAACTGAAAAAATTTTATTTGCTTTTTTATTTTCAATTATTTTTTTTGCTATTTGAATACTTCCGAAAGCAAAATTTGGATTTTCAAAATATCCTGCGGGTCCATTCCAAAGTATAGTTTTACTATTATCAATAATTTTTGCTATTTTATCTATAGTTTTTGGACCAATATCTAATATCATTTCATCAGATAATATCTCGTTCAATTCCCTCTTTTGAGGAGATCCACTCAAATCCTTAGATATAATCACATCATCTGGATAAATTATTTTACATTTTTCTTTTTTTGAAAGAGAGATGATTTCTTCAACTATTTTATCGCAATTTTTTTCTTTAACAGATTTTCCAACACTATTTCCAAAATATTCTATAAAATTATTAGCCATACCCCCAACGATTACAATATTATCAAATTTAGTAATTAAATTTTTAATAACATTAATTTTAGTTGAAATTTTAGACCCCCCAATAATACAAGTAATTGGTCTGGTAATTTCAGAAGTTATTTTATTAAGCGCATTCAGCTCTAAGTCTAGCTGCAACCCAGAAAACGAGGGTAAGAATTTTGGAATTTCATAAATTGAGGCATGAGCTCTATGCGAACAAGAAAAAGCGTCATTGACATATATATCTCCTAGATTTGATAGAATCTCAGCAAACTTATTGTCATTTTGCTCTTCCTCAGAATAAAATCTAATATTTTCTAATATAAAAATATCTTCATTATAGTTACTGAAGAAATTTTTACTTTTTATTTCTTTAATATTTTCACTAATAAGTTTTACTTTTTTTCTTAATTTATTTTGCAATTCTTCACAAATAGGTTTTAGGGAGAGCTCTTTAACAATTTTTCCCTTTGGTCTTCCAACATGAGATAAAATTATAATTTTAGCATTTTCTTTAATTAAAAAATTTAATGTAGGAAGAATTTTATCGATTCTCGTTGTGTCTGTTATCTTGTCTCTTTCCAATGGAACATTTAAATCTAGTCTTAATAATATTTTTTTATTGTTAAGATTTTTTTCGTTAATTATACTTCTCATTAAGAGATTTTATGCAGAGTTTCAGCGATATCACACATCCTATTAGAAAAACCCCATTCATTATCATACCAGGCTGATATTTTACCCATATTACTTCCAACTACATTTGTTAAAGAAGTATCTACTATTGCAGAAGCAGGATTATGATTAAAATCTATAGATACTAATTTTTCATTAGTAACTTCTAAGATATTCTTTAATTTATTTTTTGACGCTTTTTCAAAGGCATTATTAATTTTTTTTATACTAATATCTTTTTTTGTACAAAAAACTAATTCAACAAGAGAAACATTAGGAATAGGTACTCTCATAGCAACACCTTCTAGTTTCCCTTTGAGATGTGGTATTATTTCTCCTATTGATTTCGAAGCTCCTGTTGAGGTAGGAACTATTGATTGACTTGCAGATCTCGCTCTTCTTGGATCTTTGTGAGAATTATCTAAAATTCTCTGATCGCTAGTAAATGCATGAATTGTAGTCATAAAACCTTTTTCAATTTCAAAATTTTGATCAAGAACACTGGTTACTGGTGCTAGACAATTAGTGGTGCATGACGCTGCAGATATTATTTTATCCTTTTTTGAAATTATGTTTTCATTAACACCAAACACAATTGTTTTATCAGCATTTTTACATGGAGCAGAAACGATCACTTTTTTTGCACCATTTTTAATATGAGTAATAAGTTTTTCTTTTGAATTAAATTTTCCAGTACATTCAAAAACATAATCAACATTATGTTTTTTCCAATTAATGTCTTCAATTTTTGTTTCTTGAGAAAATGTAATTTTGTTTTTTTTAATTATTAAATGATTTGGATCAAAATCTATATCAGTTATTAATTTTCCGTGTATAGAATCGTATTTGATTAATTTAGATGTAGTTTCTGAATTCGACCTATTGTTTATATGATTAATTTTTAAATTTTTATTTTTACTTTCGACGATTGATCTAACAACCATACGACCAATCCGCCCCATTCCATTAATTCCAATTTTAATTGTCATTTTATTTTTTTAATAATTTTTTAGTAATATTTTTAATGTTTGCACCCTCTAGTCCAAAATATTTATAAATATCTTTGTAGGGTGCACTTTTGCCGAATTCATCTATTCCAAAAGCAATTCCGTTATCACCTATATATTTTTTCCAACAATCACTTGATCCAGCTTCAATCGATATTTTAAATTTTGTTTCTTTTAATATTTTATTTTTAAAAGTTTTTGATTGTAAGTCGAAAAGATCCATACAAGGCATTGATATCACTTTGGAGTATATTTTATCTTTGGCTAATTTATGGCTAACCTCTATTGCTAGATTAACTTCAGATCCACTTGCTAATATCGTTAGATTAATTTTTTTATTTGTTCTTAAAACCTCGTAAGCGCCTAATGAGCATAAGTTTTTATTTGAGTATGTTTTTCTTACCGGATTTAAATTTTGTCTTGTCAAAGATAGCACACTAGGTGTTTTTGAGCTTTTTAAGGCGTGTTCCCAACATTCGATAGTTTCAATTCTGTCTGCAGGCCTAAATACATTTAAGTTAGGTATAGCACGTAAGCCTGAAAGCTGTTCTATAGGTTGATGAGTAGGGCCATCTTCTCCAAGACCAATAGAATCATGAGTCATTACATATATGACTCTTTTTTTCATTAATGCTGACAATCTAATCGAAGGTTTGCAATAATCAGAAAATATTAAAAAAGTACCTCCATAAGGAATTAGATTGCTGTGAAGTGCAATACCATTCATAACCCCACTCATTGCGTGTTCCCTAACTCCGTAGTGAATGTAGTCTCCAGTAAAATCTCCAGGCTTAATTATTTTATGGTTTTTTGTTTTTGTATTATTTGATCCCGCTAAATCAGCAGAGCCACCAATTAAATTATTTTTTTCTTTTGTTAATGCGCTCAATGTAATTTCTGAACATTTTCTAGTAGCTAAACTTTTTGGTTCCTTTATTGCATTTTCTTTTTCTTTCTTAAGTGCTGTGTTAAAGTTATTTTTTAAAGTTTGAGTAAATTTTATTTTTCTTCTGTTTATTATTTTATTCCATTTTTTTTCCAAAATTTCACCTCTTTGGCCAATTTTTCTCCATTCTTTTAAAATTTTATTTGGGATATCAAAAGGTTTACTTTTCCAATTTAAGACTTTTCTTACAAGCTTGATTTCATCAACTCCTAATGGACTTCCATGGGATGATGCCTTTCCTGATTTATTCGGTGAACCATATCCAATTTTTGTTTTACAAGAAATCACAGAAGGTTTTTTAGCGTTCTGAACTTTTTTTAGTGCTTTAAAAATTTCTTTTTCATTATGACCGTTGATAGAAATATAATCCCAACCATATCCTTCAAATCTTTTTTTAAAATTATCTGAAACCGTAAGATTTGTTGGACCATCAATTGAAATTGAATTATTATCAAATAACATAACTAAATTTTTAAGTTTCAAATGTCCCGCTAAACTCATCGCTTCATGACTTATTCCTTCCATTAAGCATCCATCTCCAGCTAAAACATAAGTTTTGTGATCAATTAAACTTTTACCTAATTTTTTTTTTAAAATTTCCTCAGCGATTGCAAAACCAACGGCATTAGATACACCTTGTCCAAGAGGACCTGTTGTAGTTTCAATACCTGTTTTCGGATGATATTCAGGATGTCCAGCACAAATAGAATTTAGCTGCCTAAATTTTTTAATATTATTTATCGATACGCTTTTATACCCAGTTAAGTAAAGCAAAGAATACAAAAGCATAGAACCATGACCAGCAGACAAAACAAATCTATCTCTATTTAACCAATCTGGATTCTTTGGATTAAATCTCAAAAATTTTTTAAATAGCACTGTTGCAACATCCGCCATACCCATAGGCATTCCTGGATGACCTGAATTTGCCTTTTGAACAGCATCAATTGATAAAAATCTGATGCAATTAGCTAAATCGTTGTGTAGTTTGCTCAATTTTATCCTGACTAGACTAAGAAGAATCTATTTAATAATATAAATATATATATATGAATTCTATAGACGAAAAAGAAAAAAAATTAAACATTGCATTAGAAGAATTAAAAAATTTAGATCTAACAAACCCAGAATTACAAAAAAATATTGAAAACTTGAGTACTAAACAAAATCAATTAGAAATTGAAAAAACACAAATTGAAGAAAAATATAAAACTTTGCTCGAGGAACATGAAAGTCTCTCAAAAAAACTTGAGGATTTAAAAAGTAAAGAAAAGCTAGAACAAAGAAAACAAATTGAATTTTCAGAAAAAATTGATGAACTTAATCAAGAAACTAACACGCTATTAGATGAAATAGATAAATGGCAAATGTAAGTATAAAATTTAATAATAAAGAGTTTTTGCTTGCTTGTGAAGATGGACAAGAGGAGCACTTAGAAGAATTGTTAATTCAGATTAACAAAAAGTTTAATAATTTAAAAAACGATTTAGGAAATTTGGGTGAAAATAAGCTTTTATTAATTACAGCTATAAAAATAATGGATGAATATTACGAAACTAAGAAAAAAGTAGATCAAAAAAAAGATGAATTAAAAGATTTATCAAACAAATTTAAAGAACTAAAATCTCTAATTTACGATTACAGGGACTCAAAAGAATCTGAAATTGAAAAACTAAATCTTGATCATGAAAATTTAAAACAAGAAATTGATGATAATCAAAAAAAATATGAAAATTTAATTGATCAAGCCGCTGATCAAATATCAAATTTTGTAAAAAAAGCAAAGTTAGAAAACATATCAAAGTAGGTCTGTGAGTAAATCTAAGCTAAGAAGTAAAATTTTAAATATTAGAAAAAAAAATTCGTATAAAAAAATTAGTCTATATCCTGACAGAATTTATCGATTTTTAAAAAAAAAAAAAATTAATTTCAAAAATGTAGGAGGGTATTATCCTTGTAATCACGAGATAGATGACTTAGATATGCTTAATTTTTTTAGAAACAAAAGAGCAAATATTTCCTTACCAGTAATTAGAGAAAATAACCAAATGGATTTTTTCGAATGGACAAATAAAGGTCTTTTAAAAATTAACCAATATGGAATTGCTGAGCCAATTTTAGGAAAGAAAATTTACCCAGATATAATATTTGTTCCATTAGTAGCTTATGATGATGATTTGAATAGATTAGGCTATGGTGGAGGATTTTATGATCGTTATTTTGAAAAAATATCAAAAATTAAAAAAATTTTAAAAATTGGATTAGGATTTTCATACCAGGAAATAAAAAAAATACCTATCAATAAGTATGATAAGAAACTTGATTTAATAGTAACCGAGAAAAAAATTATACAATGAGAATTTTATTTTTAGGAGATGTTGTTGGAATTTCTGGATGTTCTAAATTAACAAGCAATTTATTAAATGAAATTGATAAAAAGAAAATTGATTTTGTAATTGTAAACGGTGAAAATGCTGCAGTTCAAGGTGTGGGGTTAACTAAAGAAATATGTAAGGATTTTTTTAATTGTGGAGTTGATGTTATCACAACTGGCAATCATGTTTGGGATCAAAAAGAAATAATGGAATTTATTGATAAAGAAGAAAGATTATTAAGACCTAAAAATTTATTTGAACCCGCACCAGGAAAAGGTTTTCAGATTTATAAAACAAAGAATGATATTAAAATTGGAGTTCTTAATTTGATGGGTAATATTTTTATGAAAAAGTGTGAAGATGTTTTTGAGGCTTCTCAAAAATTTTTAAAAGAAAATGAAATGAAAAAGGATTTTGATTTACTTGTAGTTGATTTCCATGGTGAAATTACTAGCGAAAAAAATGCTATAGGACATCTATTTGATGGAAAGGCAACTCTAGTGGTTGGAACACATACTCATATTCCAACAAATGATGCAAGAATACTTAATAATGGCACTGGATATCAAACAGACGCAGGTATGTGTGGGGATTACGATTCAGTGATTGGCATGAATAAAGAAAATTCTTTAAACAGATTTTTAAAAAAGAATTCTGTTAAACACTTTCCTGCAACAGGGGATGCTACTTTGTGTGGTGTTATAGTAGATTGTGATATAAAAACAGGTTTAGCATTAGATATCGAAAGCTATGTATACGGAGATCAACTAAAAAATATTTAAAGATCATGGCAGGACATTCACATTGGGCAGGAATTAAACATAAAAAAGGCAAGGCTGATAAGCAAAGATCAAAAATATTTTCAAAATTATCTAAAGAGATTACTGTTGCTGCAAAACTTGGTGATAAAGATCCGGCAATGAACCCTAGACTACGATCTGCAGTACAGGCTGCTAGATCTGCAAATATGCCAAAAGATAATATTGAAAGAGCAATAGATAAATCTTCTGCAGCTACAGGAGCAAATTTTGAAAATTTAAGATACGAGGGATTTGGACCAGAAAAGATTGCTGTTATAGTTGAAACTTTAACAGATAACAAAAATAGGACTGCGTCAAATATTAGAACTATTTTTCAAAAGAGCGGAGGTAGCTTAGGAACCCAAGGTTCTGCTTCTCATAATTTTAAACAATTGGGTATAATCAAAATTGATAAAAAAGAGATATCTGATGAAAAAATTTTAGATTTAGCGATTGAGTCCGGAGCTGATGAATGTTTTTCTTATAAGGATTATCATGAGGTCCAGTGTCAAATGAGCGAAATATATCATGTAAAAAAAAATCTTGAGACAATTATTGTGAATTTTATTTCTACAGATATTGAATGGGTCCCGTTAAATAGTGTTGAAGTAAATAAAGATAATCAAGATAGTGTTGCAGATTTTTTAGAAAATCTTGAGGAAGATGATGATGTTCAGAACGTTTATTCAAACGTTAATTTAGGTGGTATTTAATGATGATTATTGGAATTGATCCAGGTATCTCAGGATCAATCTGTTTTTTTCAGGACGGCATAATAAAAGATGTAATTGAAATGCCAACCATGACAGATGGTAAGAAGAATAAGCGACAAGTAAATGGTGCTCAAATATTTAATGAAATTAGTGAAAGGATAAACAAATTTGATAAAAAAAATATAAAGGTTGTAATTGAACAAGTTTCTGCAATGCCTGGTCAGGGCGTTACCAGTATGTTTAATTTTGGTCAATCTTTTGGTATTTTAAAAGGGATATGCAGCGCAATGCATTTACCTGTTTATTATGTGAGGCCTGCTAAGTGGAAAAAATATTTTAATCTTATTAATTCAGAAAAAGATGCTAGCAGAACAAGAGCTATTGAAATTTTTCCATATTTTTCATCGCAATTGTCAAAAAAGAAAGATAATAACAAGGCAGATGCTATTCTAATAGCTAGTTTTTTCTACGAAACTTATCAAAAAGAAGAATAATCAATTTAAATTAACAGACAAAATCATGACACATTTACGTGTGATGAGTAAGTATGGAAGCAGATATAGCAGCAAAAGCAGTTGAATTAGGAACAAATACTGATTTTTCATTATTCAATTTATTTTTTAGAGCAGACATAATTGTTAAGTCTGTAATGATTATACTAATATTGTGCTCAATATATTCTTGGGCTGTAATTATTGAAAAGTTTCGTTTATTTAAAAAAATAACTAAATCTTCAGAGGCATTTGAAGAAAAATTTTGGAATTCTAAATCTGCTGAAACTTTTTATAATAGTTTACCTAGTAAACTTGAAGATCCAATGTCACTTGTGTTTCAAGATGCAATGGAAAGTTTGCTTAAAAAAAAAACAAGAACCAATATTAGTGAGAGAATGAGTGCATCATTAGAAGCTGGAATTGAAAAACAAATGACAAAAATTGAAAAAGGTTTTACTTTTTTGGCAACAGTAGGCTCAACCGCACCATTTATTGGATTGTTTGGCACTGTTTGGGGAATTATGAATTCTTTTCAATCTATAGCTATTTCAAGAAACACAAGTCTTGCGATAGTTGCCCCGGGGATAGCCGAAGCTTTATTTGCAACTGCACTTGGTCTATTAGCTGCAATACCAGCAGTAGTGGCATACAATAAATTCAATAATGATGCCAAAAAATATTCAGAAAAATTAGAAAATTTTTCAAAAAGATTTTTAACAATTATTTAAATGGCATTTAAATTAAATCGTTCTTCTAAAGAACCAATGAGTGAAATAAATGTTACTCCTTTTGTGGATGTAATGCTTGTATTATTAATAATTTTTATGGTTACAGCTCCATTGTTAACTGTTGGTGTTCAAGTTGATTTACCAGAAAGTTCAGCAGACTCTTTGCCAGAAGAGACAGAACCTTTAACACTTTCAATTAATGCAAAAGGTGAAATTTTTATTCAAGAAGCAAAAGTTGAATACGACAATATTATTGCAAAGGTTTTAGCGGTTTCAAAAAATAGAACTGATACCAGAATTTATGTTAGAGGTGATAAAACTATAAATTATGGAAGAGTTTTAGAAATAATGGGATTACTATCAGGATCTGGTTTTACTAAAGTAGCATTGATTTCAGAACCATATAAACAAAGGTAATTAAAGTGAATAGAAGTTTAATTATTTCTTCTGCTTTACATGCTTTGTTAATTTTTATAACAGCTATCAGCTTACCTTTTTTGGCAAAGAAACCACTTGATATTCCACCAATTGTATCAGTTGAGTTAATTCAAATAACAGAAAAAACTAATATTCCATTTGCACCTAAGGCTAAAAAAATAATTGAGAAAGTAAAAGAAGAAGAAAAAAAACTTGTTTCAGAACAAGCTCCACCAAAAAAAGTAGAAAAAACCAAAACAAAGACCGTTCTGGCTCCTGATCAAAATAATAAAAAAATAGAGAATGAAACACCTGAAGCAATTCCACTTCCAGATAAAACTTTAAAAAAGATTGAAACAAAGGAGGAAAAAAAACAAAATCCTGAGAAAGTAGATGAAGAAGTTAAACAGGTATCAGAATTTGAAAAAAAAGATTTGTTTGATCCAAATAATATTGCTGCTTTAATTGATAAATCAAAAGAAGAGAGTGCAGAAGTTTTAAAAACAAATGACGACATTTCTCAAGATCGAGAGAGAAATGTAGAAAATACAGGTCTTACACTAAGCGAAGAGGATGCTCTTAAGGCACAAATATTTGGGTGTTGGAGTATTCCATTAGGATTACCATACAATGAAAATTTATTGGTAAGAATAAAGTTAAAATTGAAACCTGATGGAACGGTATCAAAAACAGAAATTTTGGACCATGCAAGAATGAATAAACCAGGCCAAGGATTCTATAAGGTTTTGGCAGAAAGTGCTTTGAGAGCTGTCAAGTTATGCCAACCATTAAGAGTTCCAACAACTGGATATGAAAGATGGAAAGAATTACAATTAAATTTTGATGCAAGAGAGATGTTAGAAGGGTAATATATTTAAATGACAAAAAAAATTTTAATTTTATTATTTATACTAATACCTATCAATGCAAATGCTTTAATAGAAGTTGATATAACTCGGGGAAATTTAAATCCACTTCCATTAGCAGTTTCTCCCCTATCAATTGACGAAGAATCTAGAAAAGGTTTTGAAAAAATTCTTAAAAAAGAAAATATTGGTTCTGAAATATCAAATATCGTTGAGAACAATTTGAGGACTTCAGGATTATTTAACCCTCTCGATAAAAAAGCTTTTTTACAAGCTGCTGATATTGCAAATTTAAAACCAAGATTTGAGGATTGGAATTTAATTAAAGCTCAAGCACTTATTACTGGGAAAGTAAATTATGTTGACGATAAATTAAGAGTTGAGTTTAGATTATGGGATGTTTTAGCTGCTAAAGAAATGATGGCTTTAGCTTTTACCACAGTCCCTAATAATTGGAGAAGAGTAGGGCATATAATTTCTGATAAAGTTTACGAAAGGCTTACAGGAGAAAAAGGTTATTTTGATACAAGAATAATTTATGTCTCAGAAGAAGGACCAAAAACACAAAGAATAAAAAAATTAGCAATAATGGATCAAGACGGAGCTAATAATAAATTTTTGACATTAGGGAATGAGTTAGTCTTAACACCACGATTTAATCCAGCAAGTCAAATGGTAACCTATTTGTCTTACTTTAAAAATATGCCAAGGGTTTATTTATTGGATATAGAAACTGGTACACAAGAGGTAGTTGGAGATTTTCCTGGAATGACATTTGCACCACGTTTTTCACCTGATGGTAAAAAAATAATTATGAGTTTTGCAAAAGACGGTAAGTCAGATATTTACACCATGGATTTAGAAAATAGAATTGTTGAAAAAATTACTAATCATCCATCAATTGACACTTCCCCATCTTATTCTCCTGATGGAAAATATATTACATTTAATTCAGATAGAAGTGGTTATCAGCAAATTTATGTAATGAAGAATGATGGAAGTAATGTAAAAAGGATTTCTTTTGGTAACGGTTTATATGGAACACCTGTATGGTCTCCGAGAGGAGATTTAATTGCATTTACAAAATTACATAAAGGTAAATTTTATATAGGCGTAATGAGAACTGATGGTAGTGGTGAAAGATTGTTAACTGAAAATTATTATCAAGAGGCTCCATCATGGTCTCCAAATGGAAGGGTTTTAATATTTTACAGAGAGACAAAAACTAACTCCAAAGGAGAAGGCTTTTCTGCAAAATTATGGTCTATAGATTTAACAGGTTATAATGAGAGGCAAATAAAGACACGAACAGATGCTTCAGACCCATCATGGTCATCTTTATTAAGTAATTAAAGATTAATTTTTGTAAATTTCTTGATTTTTAGACTTGAAACCTTTACTTAGTTGTGAAAAAGTTAAGAAATTGAAATTAGCAGCAAGGAGCAATTTAATGAGATTAAACAAAATTTTTAAAAACACACTTTTAGTATTAGCAGCTTGCTTAGTGCTATCTGCATGTGCAACTAAAAAAGAAGTGGCAACAGACATTCAAGGTCAAATGCAGGGTGATGTTTACACAGGAACAGACACAGTTGAATATTTAGCTGATGGTGTTCCAGACAGAGTTTTCTTTGCAACAAATGAGTCGATATTAACAACTGCATCAAGAGAAACTTTAAGAGCCCAAGCAGGTTGGTTAAGAAAAAATCCAAACATAAATGTAGTTCTTGAAGGTCATGCTGACGAAAGAGGAACAAGAGAATACAACTTAGCTCTTGGTGAAAGAAGAGCAAATGCAGCTAAAGACTATTTAATGACTTATGGAATATCTTCTGACAGAATTACGGTATTAAGTTATGGTAAAGAAAGACCAGTTGACTCTGGTTCAAACCCATTAGCTTGGTCAAAAAACAGAAGATCAGTAACTGTTAAAGCAAATTAATTTTTTAAAACTTAAGACCCTAAAACCTTTATTGGATTTAGGGTCTTTTTTTTGCCATTTTTATAACCATAAATCTAATTTAAATGATGATCATATTTAAATTAGTAATTTTAAAATTATTTTTAATCTTAAATGTAGTTTTTATTAATATTTCTTTTGCGGATAACCATAATATTTATGAAACATTAGAAATAATAAAAAATGATCTTAAAACTCTTGAAAGGGCTGTTTACTCTGGATCTATAGAAGTTAAAGCTAAAACCAATGATAATTCAGTTTCAGATTTGGATCAAAATTCAGAAGATGTTTTAACTAGACATTTATTAAAATTGTCTGAGGTTGAGGATCAGTTTAGAGAACTCACTAATAAATTTGAAGAAATAAATTTTAAGTTAGATAAATTATCTACCCGTGTTTCAAAAATTCAGGCAGATAACCAAATAAGATTTCAAGATATAGAGACAAACATCAGCTCTGGAAATATAAGTAGTGTAGAAAATCAATTAAGTTCAAAGCCAAAATCAGATAAGCAAAAAGTTTTACCAGGAAGTTCACAACCTCAAGATTTAGGAACAATTTCATATAAAGATACAGAAACAAATGAAACTTCACAACAAATTCAATCTGTTGATACTACAGCTTCAATAGTAACAGAAACTTTTCAGTCTGAAGAAAAAATACTTCCTCAGGACTTAAATGTAGAAAAGCAATATGAATTTGCAACAAGTTTTTTAAAAGTTGGAGACTATAGTACAGCAGAAAGAGCATTTAGGGAATTTGTTCTATCTAACTCTGATCATGAGTTAGCTGGTAGCGCACAATATTGGTACGCAGAAACATTTAGAATTAGACAATTATATACTGATGCAGCTTCTGCCTATTTAGAAGGTTACCAAAAATATCCTAAAGGAAAAAAAGCTCCAATTAATCTATTAAAACTTGGAGTATCAATGGTTCAAATTGGTGAAAAAGACCAAGGATGTAAAATGATAAATGGTGTAGAATTACAATATCCTAATGCAAATCAGTCTGTAATACAAAAAGCAAAATATGAGTCCAAAAAATTTGAATGCACCAAACAAGACTCATAAGTTTTTATTAAATCAATTAAAAGATAAACAAACTTCTAAAATTTATAAAATTTTTGAAAAAAATCTTAAACTGAATGAGAATTTTATTGTTGCAGTTTCCGGCGGACCGGACAGTCTAGCTTTATGTTTTTTATCAAAAATTTACTCGACTAAAAAACATCTAAAAGTAAAATTTTTGCATATTGATCATAGACTTAGAAATAATTCAACAAAAGAGGCAAAATTTGTAAAATTACTTCTAAAAAAATTGTCTATTAATCTTGAGATTTTAACCTGGGTTGGAAAAAAACCAAAAAGCAACATTCAATCTATTGCGAGAGATAAAAGATATGCACTGATGATAAACAAAGCAAAAAAATTAAAAACAAATAATATTTTATTAGGTCATCATAAGGATGATTTAATAGAGAATTTTTTTATAAGAATTTTAAGAGGAAGTGGTTTAAATGGTATGGTGTCATTTGATCAAAAAACTAACCTACAAAATATTAATTTGATAAGACCTTTGTTAAAATTCTCTAAAAAAAATTTAGAATATATTACCAAAAAAGTTTTTAAAAACTATGTTGAAGACCCTTCGAATAAAAATGATGAATTTAAAAGAGTAAAAATTAGAAATTTTATAAAAAACTTGGAATTAGAGGGTTTGGATAATGATAAATTAAATCTAACGATTAAAAATTTAAAATTTGCTAACGAGTCAATTAAATATTTTGTAGAAAAAAATTTAAAAGATAATTCAACAATTTTAAATATTAATAAGTTTGTTATCTTGAATAAAAATTTTTTCCTTCAACCAGAAGAAGTAGTTTTTAGGTCTCTAACAGAAGTGTTAAAAGCTGTTGGTAAAAAATACTACCCAGCAAGAGGAAAAAAAATTGATAACTTAATTTATCAAATTAAAAATGATAACTCACTCATGACTACTTTAGGAAACTGTGTAATAAAGAAGGTAAATAACTCAGTTATAGTATCAAAAGAGCGTTAAAGTTGATGAAATGACTGATATTTTGTCACTTGTTAATTTAATAATAATTCTTATTTTAAACCTATGAATTTAAAAAATCTTGCAATGTGGGGAATTATAGTTTTTTTAACTATAGGTCTTTATAACATGTTTAAAAATCCACAGTCTAATGTTAGAGGTGGAAATCAAATTATATTTTCAGATTTTTTAAATTCAGTTGAGGACGGTGAAGTTCTAAAAGTTGAGATTCAGGGAAATAACATCAAAGGTACTTATTCGAATGGAAATTCTTTTTCAACCTATGCTCCTAATGATCCAAATCTTATAGAAAAATTATCAGAGAAAGGTGTGAGTATTTCAGCAGCACCGTTAGATGAAAAAATGCCTTCATTGTTTGGTGTACTCTTATCATGGTTTCCAATGTTATTACTGATTGCAGTATGGATTTTCTTCATGAGACAAATGCAGGGTGGCAAAGGTGGTGCAATGGGATTTGGAAAATCAAAAGCTAAAATGATGAATGAATTAAAAGGAAAGGTTACTTTTAATGATGTTGCTGGTGTAGAGGAAGCTAAAGAAGAAGTAG
The DNA here is from genome assembly GCA_902609235.1 of uncultured Pelagibacteraceae bacterium. Taxonomy (GTDB): domain Bacteria; phylum Pseudomonadota; class Alphaproteobacteria; order Pelagibacterales; family Pelagibacteraceae; genus Pelagibacter. The sequence goes on along the minus strand of CACLRF010000005.1, from coordinate 11,829 downwards.
AAGAAATGGTAGAATTTTTAAAAGATCCTAAAAAATTTAGTAGGTTGGGTGGTAAAATTCCAAGAGGAGCTTTACTTGTTGGACCCCCGGGAACTGGTAAAACTTTATTAGCAAGAGCAATTGCGGGTGAAGCAGGTGTTCCGTTTTTCACTATTTCAGGTTCTGATTTTGTTGAGATGTTCGTTGGAGTAGGAGCATCTAGAGTAAGAGACATGTTTGAACAAGGTAAAAAAAATTCTCCATGTATTATTTTTATAGATGAGATAGATGCTGTTGGAAGAAGTAGAGGAGCAGGACTAGGGGGTGGAAATGATGAGAGAGAACAAACCTTAAACCAGTTATTAGTTGAAATGGATGGTTTTGATACAAATGAAGGTGTTATAATTATAGCTGCAACAAACAGACCAGATGTGCTCGATCCAGCTTTATTGAGACCAGGAAGATTTGACAGACAAGTAGTGGTTTCAAATCCAGATATTATTGGCAGAGAAAAAATTTTAAAAGTTCATGTGAAAAAAATAAAAATGGCACCAGATGTTAATTTAAGAACAATAGCAAGAGGCACACCAGGATTTTCAGGAGCTGATCTTGCAAATATAGTTAATGAAGCAGCTTTGTTAGCAGCGAGAAAAAATAAGAGAATAGTCACATTACTTGAATTTGAGGAAGCAAAAGATAAAGTTATGATGGGTGCTGAAAGACGTTCAATGGTCATGACAGAAGATGAGAAAAAACTGACTGCATACCATGAAGGTGGGCATGCTCTAGTGTCCTTTAATATGCCAAGTTATGATCCAATTCACAAAGCTACTATTATACCAAGAGGAAGAGCTCTTGGAATGGTAATGAACCTACCTGAAAGAGACAAACACGGTTACTCAATAAAATATCTTAAAGCGAGACTAGCTGTTTGTTTTGGGGGAAGAGTGGCTGAAGAATTAATTTTTGGAAAAGATAATATATCTACAGGAGCAGGTGGAGGAAATGGGTCTGATATTAACCAGGCTACACAACTTGCAAGAGCTATGGTTACAAAATATGGAATGAGTGAAGAAATGGGCCCTGTTGAATATGGTGAAAACCAAGAAGAAGTGTTTTTGGGAAGATCAGTTACGCAAACTCAATCGGTATCAGAGGAAGTTGCTCAGAAAATTGATAAAGAAATAAGAAAGCTTGTAGATGAAGGATATAATAAAGCTAAGGAAATTTTAACAGAAAAAATAGATGATCTACATAAAATTGCAAAAGCTTTAATAACTTATGAGACTTTAACTGGTGAAGAAATAGAGAATATAATTAATAAAAATTTATATCCTAAAGATAAAATTTTAGATAACCCAGAATCAAAAGATGATCAAGACTCAGCTTTGGGCGCCATGGGTTTGAAACCAAAAATTGTTCATTAATAAATAATGCCAAGATATTACACAAGAGCGTGTAATTTCTACTTCGGCAAACAATCAAAAATTTTAGTAAATAAAAAACAATCTATCCCTTTACATCAGATTAAAGAAATATCTTTTGACCATGTTGAGATAATTTCAAGAAAAAAAATTAGAAAAATTTCAATAAATAAAATTAGAAATTTATCAAAAAAACTTAAAACAAAAATAAATTCAGATTTAAATAAAATTAGCTCAAAAAAATCAAATTTTTCAAATTTAAATTTTAAAAAAATTCCAAATATATTGGGTGTTTTAAATCTAACTCCTGATAGTTTTTCCGATGGAGGAAAATTTAACAAAAATAATAAAGGCGTCAATCATGCTATCTATTTATATAAAACCGGTGCTTCGTTAGTAGATGTTGGTGGAGAGTCTACAAGACCAGGATCGAAGGAAGTAAATGAAAATCAAGAATGGTATAGAATTAATAAGACATTAAAAGTAATTGTAAAAAAAATACCAGTATCTTTAGACACAAGAAAATCTGCAATTATGGAAAATGGTATTAGAATGGGGGTTAAACTTATTAATGATGTTTCGGGATTAAGCCATGATCCTAATACAATAAATGTTTTAAAAAAGTATAAAATTCCATTTGTAATACAGCATTCAGTTGGAACGCCAGAAAATATGCAAAAGAAAGCGAAATATAAAAATGAATTATTAGATATTTATGATTATTTTGAAAATAAGATTAAATTAATAAGGTCTAAAGGTATTAAACACAATAATATAATTTTAGATCCTGGAATTGGATTTGGAAAAAATTTGAAACATAATATGAATCTTATAAGAGGTGTTTCTATTTTTCATTCATTAGGTTTTCCTATACTAGTAGGGAATTCAAGAAAAAGATTTATTAAAGATATATCAAAAAAAAATGATAGCGAAACAAGGATTGGTGGAACTATGGCTTCTTCAATTTATTTGATGATGCGAGGAATTCAGATTTTAAGAATTCATGATGTTAATGAAGTTATGCAAGGTATTAAAGTTTTTAACCAGATAATCAAAAATTAATGACAAAAAAATATTTTGGAACAGATGGAATAAGAGGAGCAGTTAATAGCAAATATATAAATGGAGATATGTTCTTTAAATTTGGACTTGCTAGTGGAACATACTTTAAATCTCAAAAAAAAAGAAAACAAACGGCAATAATTGCAAAAGATACGAGATTGTCTGGATATACACTTGAACCAGCTCTTGTCTCAGGTTTGGCTTCTGCTGGTATGCATGTTTATACCTTAGGACCCTTACCAACTAATGGGTTGGCTATGCTAACAAAAGAAATGAAGGCTAATATGGGCATAATGATCACCGCCTCCCACAATCCACATTTCGACAATGGTTTAAAATTGTTTGGTCCTGATGGAATGAAATTATCAGATAAAATAGAAAAAAAAATTGAGGGACTTATAGATAAAAATATATCAAAAAACCTCTCGCATTCTGAAAAATTAGGAAGAGTTAAAAGATTAGAAACAGGTACTAAAAAATATATTAAAATATTAAAAAAAAATTTCACAAAAGAGTTCAATTTAAGAGGATTAAGAATAGTAATCGATTGTGCAAATGGTGCTGGTTATAAGGCAGGTCCTGAATTATTGAAATCATTAGGAGCTAAAGTCATACCAATAGGCGTTAAGCCAAATGGTTTAAATATTAATAAAAAATGTGGATCAACTTTTCCAAGAAAAATTAGATCTGCTGTAAAAAAATATAAAGCACATATTGGAATATCTTTAGATGGAGATGCTGACAGGATTATAATGTGTGATGAAAAAAGCAATATAATAGATGGAGATCAAATTATAGCTGCTTTGGCAACAAGATGGAAAAATAAAAAAATGTTAAAAGGGGGAGTTGTTGGAACATTAATGTCAAATTATGGTTTAGAAAAATATTTTAAATCAAACGGAATTAAATTTTTAAGGGCAAATGTTGGAGATAGATATGTGAAAGAAAAAATGCAAAAATATAATTTTAATTTAGGTGGTGAACAATCCGGACATATTATTTTAGGTAAATTTGCAACTACAGGAGATGGTTTGCTAGTAGCTTTAGAAGCTCTTTTTGCTTTAAGAAAAGGAAAAAAATCAAGTGAATTTTTTGAAAAATTTAAGAAAACACCTCAGCTATTAAAAAATATCGAAGTAAAAGATAAAAATATTATTAAAAAACCAGATATAAAAAAAATTATAACAAAAGCAAATAAATTAATTAAAGGTAAAGGAAGAATTTTAGTAAGAAAATCAGGAACAGAATCTAAAATAAGAGTAATGGGAGAAAGTGAAAACAAACCTCTTTTATATAAATGCGTGAACATGATTACTAAAAAAATTAAATAAATTGAGACCTAATTCTAAAATTTTAATTATTGCAGGATCTGACTCATCTGGTGGAGCAGGTATTCAAGCTGATATAAAAACTGTTACTGCTCTAGGTTCTTATGCAATGACAGCAATTACTGCAGTTACATCACAAAATACAACAGGTGTAAAATCAATTGTTGGAATTAATCCTAAAGAAATTTTTAATCAAATTATTTATAGTTGTAAAGATATAAGGCCCGATGCAATAAAAATTGGTATGTTGCATTCCTCAGAGGTTATTAGAATGGTACTAAAAGCTTTGAATGTAATTAAAGTTAAAAAAATTGTACTAGATCCAGTGATGGTTGCTAAAGGAGGGGCTAAACTGATAGATAGTAAAGCTATTCAATTGCTAAAATTGAAACTAATTAGAAAAGTATCACTAATTACTCCGAATATCCCCGAGGCAGAAATTTTGACTAAAACAAAAATTATAACAAAAGAGGATATGATTTTTGCTGCCAATAAACTCATAGGATTAGGAGCTAAAAATGTACTTATAAAAGGTGGCCATTTAAAACATACAAATGTAATAGATATTTTAATAAACGCAAAAGATATAAAGATCTTTAAAAGCTACCGTCACAAAACAAAGAATACCCATGGTACAGGTTGTACTTTATCTACCTCAGTAACAACTTTTTTATCATGTGGAAAAACAGTAAAGAAATCTTGTGAGCTTGGAATTAAGTATGTAAATTCTGCAATTAAATCAAACCCTAAATATGGAAAAGGTCATGGCCCAATTAACCATCTCACTTCTTTAAAAGTAAACAGAAAATTTAAATAATGAAAAATATAGTCGTTGTTGGATCTCAATGGGGTGACGAAGGTAAAGGAAAAATTGTTGATTGGTTATCTGAACAGGCTGATGTGGTAATAAGATTCCAAGGAGGTCACAATGCCGGCCATACTTTAGTGATTGATGGTGTTACATATAAATTGAGATTGCTGCCATCTGGAATAGTTAGAAAAGGAAAAATATCAATAATTGGCAATGGAGTTGTAGTAGATCCATGGGCTTTATTAGAGGAAATAGACGAAATAAAATCTAAAGGCATAGAAGTAAATGTAGATAATTTTATTATTTCAGAGTCTGCAAATTTAATTTTGCCTTTTCATAGAGAAATGGATGAGATTAGAGAGGATGCAGCAGGAAAAAGTAAAATAGGAACTACAAGACGTGGAATTGGACCAGCATATGAAGATAAAGTTGGAAGAAGATCTATAAGAGTAATGGATCTAAGATCTGAAAAAAATTTAGATCAAAGACTCGACACTGTTTTAGCTCATCATAATGCGATTAGAAAAGGTCTTGGAAAAAAAATTTTTGAAAAAGACCAGCTTAAATCTGATTTGCTTAAAATAGCACCTAAAATATTAGAATTTTCTAAGCCAGTTTGGCTAAAAATTGATCAATTTAAAAAGCAAAAAAAGAAAATTTTATTTGAAGGCGCACAAGGTATTTTGCTTGATGTAGATCATGGAACTTATCCTTTTGTAACCTCGTCTAATACAGTTGCCTCAACTGCAGCAACAGGAACAGGTTGTGGCCCTAATTCGATAAATTATGTTCTAGGCATTACAAAAGCTTATACAACAAGAGTTGGAGAGGGTCCTTTTCCTTCGGAGTTAACAGATGATATTGGTGAACTTTTAGGAACACGTGGAAAAGAATTTGGAACTGTTACAAGTAGAAAAAGAAGATGTGGATGGTTTGATGGTGTTTTAGTGAGGCAAACTATTAAAGTTTCAGGGATTGATGGTATCGCTTTAACAAAATTAGATGTACTTGATGAATTAGATGAAATTAAAATGTGTGTTGCTTATGATCTTGATGGCAAAAAATTAGATTATTTACCTGCCGCTGTGGAAGACCAGATAAAAATAAAACCAATTTATGAAACTTTTCCAGGTTGGAAAGTTTCTACAAGTGGAGTTAAAAATATAGACTCATTACCTAAAAATGCAAAAAAATATATTCTTGCTGTTGAAGATTTCATTGGTGCAAAAATATCAAGTATCTCAACTAGTCCAGAAAGAGATGATACTATTTTAATTGAAAACCCTTTTGAAGTTTAGTTTACGGGTAAAAGATTTTTTGATTTAGCTAATAGAAGCATATGCTTTTGAAGTTTTTCAAATGCTTTATTTTCTATTTGTCTAATTCTTTCTCTGCTAATTTTATATTTTTTACTTAAATCTTCTAGTGTAGTTGGGTCATCATTTAGTCTTCTTGAGTATAAGATTTCTCTTTCTCTATCGTTAAGAACTTTAATAGAATCTTTTAATAAATCTTTTCTTTGCTCCATTTCCTCGTGCTGAGCAAATTTTAAGTCATGATCAAGTTCTTTATCAACCAACCAATCTTGCCATTCATCGCCATCTTCCCCAACTCGAGCATTTAGCGAGAACTCCTTCCCAGAAAGTCTTCTATTCATTGAAACAACTTCCTCTTTACTTACATCGAGCTTATTAGCTATATGATTAACGTGTTCATCTCTTAAATCTCCTTCAGTTTCTGGAGAAATTTGATTTTTAATTTTCTTTAAATTAAAAAATAATTTTTTTTGAGCGGTAGTAGTTCCAATTTTGACAAGACTCCAAGATCTTAAAATATATTCTTGAATAGAAGCTTTAATCCACCACATTGCATAAGTTGCCAATCTAAAACCTTTTTCTGGTTCAAATTTCTTAACAGCTTGCATTAGACCTATGTTTCCTTCTGAAATCATTTCATTAATAGGCAAACCATATCCTTTGTAGCCCATAGCAATCTTTGCAACTAATCTTAAGTGACTAGTGACTAGTTTTTCTGCAGCCTTAATATTTCCAGTAGTTTTCCAATTTTTTGCTAGCATATATTCTTCTTCTGCAGCTAACATCGGAAATTTTTTAATCTGCTCTAAATAGGCAGATAGCCCACCTTCATTAGAAATAATTGGCAAATTATTGCTGATTGTAGCGCTCATAGAAGTGTTTATTTAATTAATTATACCCAATTTTCAATAATTTATTCTTCAATGTTTCTAAGCATTTTTAGAATATTATCTAGATCTTGTGGCAAAAGTGAGGAAAAAATCATCTCTTTCTTAGTACGTGGATGTTTAAATCCTAAAGTTTTTGCATGCAGGAATTGTCTATTTAATTTAGTAATTGAATTTTGGATATCTAAATCAATATTTTTTAATTTTTTATATTTTTTTTTATATTTATCATCTCCAACTAGACTATTACCTTTATAATTCATATGAACTCTTATCTGATGTGTTCTTCCAGTTTCTAATTTACATTCAACTAAACTTAAAGTCGGTGTTTTTTGATTTTCAAAAATTTCAACTGTTTTATAATTTGTTATAGCTTTCTTGCCTTTAGAAATGCTAACCTCCATAAGTTGTCTATTTTTTGAACTACGCGTTATAAATGTTTCAATCCTTCCTGAAGATGGTCTTAATTTTCCCCATATTAAAAGTTGGTACTCTCTTACAATTGTATGATCACTAAATTGTTTTGATAAATTTTCATGAGTTTCATTGTTTTTTGCAATTACGACTAAACCGGAAGTGTTTTTATCAATTCTATGAACAATACCAGGTCTTAATTCATCACCTATATTTGATAAAGAATTCTTATCATAATGCATCAATGCATTAACAATTGTTTTATCATAATTTCCAGCCCCTGGATGCATGATTATTCCGGAAGGTTTATTTATTACTAATAGATCATTATCTTCGTATATTATTTCTAATTTAAATTCGTAGGGTTTAAGGGATGCTATTTCAGGCTCTGGAATCTTAAGATTTATATTATCACCAATTGAGACTTTTTTTGACGGACTTTTAATTGTTTCATTATTTAGTGTTAACTTTTCTTTTAAAATTAAATTTTTAATTCTAGTTCTACTAATAAATTCCTCTCTTTTGTTAATTAAAACATCAACCCTTAAATTCTTCTCATCCTCTTTGACAATAAAATTAATGTTTTTTTCCATAAAATATAATATTAATACTATATGCGCTTGTAGCTCAACTGGATAGAGCGCCTGACTTCGGATCAGGAGGTTCTGGGTTCGACTCCTAGCAGGCGCACCAATTTATTCACCCATATTTATTAAAGTTCCTTTATCTCTTGCTTTTTCGAAAGAGTAATAAAATACTAATATTGACAAAATTAAATAAAAACCATTCAGATAGATTGCATTAATGATATTTTCATAATTTACCATTTCATTGACCAGGATATTTCTAGTCTCCTCAAAAATATAAACCAATGGAAGTGCGAAAGCGATTGATTGGAAAATTTCTGGTAGTGTTTCAACTGGATAATAAATACATCCGAAAGGTGCTAATAAAAACATGGTTGACCATGCAATATTCTCAAAAGATGGTCCAAATCTTAACAATCCTGCTGAAACAAATAGACCAAGTGTAATTCCAAATAAATATAGACTTAAGAAAAGAAATGCTAAAGGAAGACCAAGTTTTAGCAAAGATATGCCAAACAATGGAGAAGTTAATAGTATAGCTGGGATTAAACCAATTAATGCTCTTATTAAAGCAGTAAAAACTAGAGAGATAATTATCTCACTAATTTTCATCGGTGCAATAAATAGGTTTGTAAAATTTCTACTCCAAATTTCCTCCAAAAATAACATATTAAAGCCAATACTGGTTCTAAATAAAAAATCATAGAGAATTGCACATGAAAGAATAACTCCTACTGCACCACTGTAATAAGAGCTATGAGCTGCAAAAAAATTAGAAATAAATCCCCAAAGAGTAATTTGAATTGAAGGCCAATAAATTAAATCTAATATTCTTGGAAATGATCTAGTAATTAAATAAAAGTGTCTTAAAAAAAGGCCGTAAATTCTAATTAAATTCATTTTTATTTTCTCGCAATTTCTAAAAATACTTCCTCTAAATTTCTTCTTCCATATTTCGTTATTAACTCTTCAGGAGTTCCTCTATCAACTATTAAACCTTCTTTCATCATTAAAACAGAACTACATAATCTTTTTACTTCCTCCATATTATGAGAGGCAAGCAAAACAGATATTTTTTTTTCCTTTTTGTAATCTTCTAAAAACGATCTTACAAAATCACCAGTTTCAGGATCTAATGAGGCAGTGGGCTCATCTAGCAAAAGCACTGTTGGATTATTTATTAAAGCTTTAGCAAGACTTACCCTATTTTTTTGTCCAGAAGAAAGTTCTCCAGTAATTTTGTTTAAAAGGTCTTTTAATCTAAGTTTATTTGCAAGGTGATCTATTCGGTCATCTAAATTTTGAATGTTATATAATTTTCCATAAACAACTAAATTTTGTTTAACTTTAAGTTTTTTAGGCAATTCAATATAGGGTGAAATAAAATTCATTTTATGAAGAAGCGAGATTTTATTTTTTTCGATATTCTTTCCGTTGATTAAAACCTCACCACTACTTGGTTTTAATAATCCTAAAATCATTCCAATAGTTGTAGTTTTTCCACATCCATTGGGTCCTAATAGACCAACCATTTCATTTTCATTAATTTTAAAATTTATATTAGCTACCGCTTCTTTATCTTTATATTTTTTTGATAGGTTAATTACTTCAATAGAATTTGTCATTAATATTTAGAGGCTCTCTTTAATCTATCGTTAATTGTTTTGCCAAGACCTTTGTTTGGTATTGTCTCTACTGCAATTTTTTTAAAACCATCGTTTTTAATTTTTCTTAAAGTTGAATATAAATTCTTTGCAGCCTCCTCTATATTTTTCGCTTTTGATAAATAATAATAGTTATTTAATTTTGATTTTCTTTTTTTTATTAACAAATAAGCTTCATCTTTTTTTGGTGTTTTAACATTAACTCTTAAAGGTATCCCAGGTGAATAATGTAACGGAAATAAACCAGGTGATATTTTTTTTTTTGAATTTGTATTAATTAATAATTTTTTTTTTAAAACATTTTCAATTTTTTTAGTATCTAGACCTCCATATCTTAAAAGCGAGGGTTTTTCTAAAAGATTTAATATTGTGGACTCAACTCCAATTTTACTTTTTCCTCCATTAAGAATATATTTTATTTTTGAACCAAATTCCTCTTTTACATCAGATGGTTGAACTGAACTTAATCTTGAGGATATGTTTGCGCTAGGCGCAGCTACTGGATAATCTAAATTTTTTAATAAATTTCTAAACAATTTATGTTTAGGAAAACGTACAGCAATACTTTTTTTATTATTGGTGACAAATTTTGATATTTTTGAGTTATTTTTTAATTTCAAAACATAAGTTATTGGACCTGGAGAAAATTTTTTGTAAAGTTTTACTAAATTATCATTGATGTTACAGTCCTCCCTAAGTCTTTGGATATCATAATAATGGACAATAAGTGGATTGTTTAATGGTCTTTTTTTAAGACCAAATATTTTCTTAACAGCAATATTCGAGTACGCGTTTGCGGCCAGTCCATAAACTGTTTCTGTCGGTACCGCAATACAATGATTATTATCTAAATATTTTTTTGCTTTTTTGATATTTGATTGAATAGATTTCATGTATTAATAATTATTATTATATGAAAGATAAAATATTACCACTTGAATATGATCAGTACTCAGTTGAGGAGCTTACAGAAAAAGCAAATAAGATTATAGAGTCTCTAGAGAGGGATAACGATTTAAACAATTCAGTTGATAGTTATCAAGAACTTTTAAAATTAAATAATATTATTGAAAAGAAATTTCATAAAAATTTTAAATCTATTGGAGAAGATACAAATAAAAAAATTAAAGAGATAACTAAAAAAAATGAAAAAACAGCTTAATAAAATAGCTAAGGACACAAATATATTTCTTAAAAAATATATTAATTCACAGAAATATTCTCAGCTAATGTCACCTATGAGGTATGGTTTATTTCCAGGTGGAAAAAAAATAAGATCTAAAATCTTAATTGACTTGGGTTCATTATTTTCAATTGATTATAAAACTTTGATAATAGTTGGGTCAGCTGTTGAATGTATTCATGCCTATTCACTTATTCATGACGATTTACCCTGCATGGATGATGATGATATAAGAAGAGGAAAACCTTCAACTCATATTAAATTTGGTGAGTCTACAGCAGTTCTAGCTGGAAATTCATTACTAACTTTAGCTTTTGAAATTTTATCAAGTCCTAAATTTAAATTAAATGAAAAGATAAAAATTAACTTAATCAAAAAATTATCAGAATGTTCAGGTCATTTAGGAATAGCTGGTGGACAATATTTAGATTTGAGCTATGAGAAAAAGAAAATATCAAGGAATAAAATATTAGAAATGGAAATAAAGAAAACAGGAATGTTATTTAGTTTTTGTTCTGCAGCTCCAGCAATAATTAAGAACAAAACTATCCAAGAAATTAAATTTTTTGAAAATGTTGGATCAAAAATTGGTCTTTTATTCCAAATAGCTGATGATTTAATTGATTTGAAAAGCAAATCTAAAGAAGCTGGGAAAAAAACAGGAAAAGATCAAAAAAAAGGTAAGGCAACAATCATAAATTTAATAGGCTATGATGACTCAATTAAGTATTGTGATAAGATAATAAAAGATATTAATAAGAATTTAAGAAAATACGGTCCAAAATCAGAAAAAATAAATGAAACATTGGATTATATATTGAATAGAAAAAAATGAAAAAAAATTATCAATTTTTAAATGATATCAACTTTCCATCTGATTTAAGAAAAGTTTCTGAAGATAATTTACAAAAAGTAGCAGATGAGGTGAGAGAGGAAATGATAAGTGCTGTTTCAGAAACAGGAGGTCACCTTGGTGCTGGTTTGGGAGTTGTTGAATTGACAGTCGCACTTCATTATGTTTTTGACACACCAAATGATAAATTAATATGGGATGTTGGTCATCAATCTTACCCTCATAAAATTTTAACTGGAAGAAAAGATAAAATTAGAACTTTACGACAGGGTGATGGTTTATCAGGTTTTACAAAAAGATCTGAAAGTGAGTACGATCCAT